>NZ_JBEOVJ010000006.1:0-204640 GCF_040295435.1 Streptomyces sp. NPDC002809 | reverse complement strand
ATACATCCAGTATGCGGACGCTCCTCCGCCTTGCGATGCACCGCATCTGACGCCGCGCGCTGATCCACCACGGATTACGGGACAGCCCTTAGGTCGCCGGGCAGGGCCCGTGGACGTTCCGGGCCATGCGCGGTCGTGGGCCGGTCCGGTGGTGTCAGTTGAGGGGATGTGCGGCCAGCAGGTCGCCCAAGGCCTCCTCGTGGGCCGCTGCCGGCCCGAGGGAGAGCTCGATCTGCTTCGCCCAGGCGTGGAAGCGGTGCAAGGGGTAGTCGGTGTCCGCGCCGAAGCCGCCGTGCAGGTGCTGCGCCGTCTGCACGACCCGACGGACCCCGTTGGACGCCCAGATCTTCGCCACCGCGACATCGGCTGCCGGTGGCAGCGCGCCGGTCCCGCCGGCGTCGATCCGCCAGGCCGCCTGCCAGAGGGTCACCTCCATGGCCCTCAGATCGATATAGCGGTCCGCAGCCTGTACGGCGACGGCTTGGAAGGTCGCCACGGGGAAGCCGAACTGCTCGCGCTTGCCCGTGTACTCGCTCGTCATGGCCAGGACGGCCTCGCCGAGGCCCAGCGCGAGTGCGCACGTCCCGGTGGTGAGCAGGGAGCGCAGCCACTCCCAGGCATCGGCCGCGTCGATCAGCTGGCGGGCCTCGATCCGCACAGCCTCCAGCCCCACCTCGCCGAAGAGCTCGCCGTTGGTGGAGACCTGCTCGGCGATGGTGAGGCCTTCGTGGCCGCGGTGGATCAGGGCCAGGACAGCCCGGTTGTCCCCCGTGTGGGCGGGAACCGCGATCCAGTCCGCGGCCTGGGCCCACGGCACCGCCGACTGCACCCCGTCGAGTATCCAGTGCGCCCCGACGCCGGTGCCGCCGTCGGCGGCGTCGAGACGCGCGGTGACGGCGAGTTCGGCCGGGTCGTGGCCGGTGCGGCCGTTGGCGCCGACCGTCAGAACCAGGTCCCCCCGGCCGATGCGCGGCAGCAGCTCAGCCGCCAGTCCCCGGTCGCCGTAACGCTGGAGCGCCATCGCGACCGCGCACGTCTCCAGCAACGGAACCCGGGCGAGTACCTTCGCCGACTCGCGCAGCACCAGGCACAACGCGACCAGATCGAGGCCCGCCCCGCCGTGCTCCGGCTCCAGCGTCAGGCTCAGGAGGTCGCCGGCGGCGAGTCCGGCCCACAGCGGCCGGTCGATGTCCTCGGCCACCGCCCCCGGTACGAGCGCGGGGCTGGGCACCGCATCGACGGCGACGCCCGAGAAAACGGCACGTGCCGCCTCGATGGCTGCCTGCTGTTCCTCGGTGAAGGTGAAGTCCACTGTCCTGGCCTCCCGCGAACCGCTGCGCCCGTACCCGGACCTGACGGATCGTCAAGATAGAACAGGTTCTACAAGAAGGGAACAGTGCGGCCGCCGCGCCGCCGGCCGCCACGGGTCAGCGGTCGAAGTCGAGCTTCACCTCCCCGGTCACCGGACGGGACTGGCAGGCCAGCACATATCCCGCGTCCGTCTCCTCCGGCTCCAGCGCGAAGTTGCGGTCCATCCGAACCTCGCCCGAGACCAGGAAGGCCCGGCAGGTCCCGCACACACCGCCCTTGCAGGCGTACGGCGCGTCGGAACGGCTGCGGAGCACCGTGTCCAGCAGCGACTCACCCTCTTGCACCGGCCACGTGCCCGAGCGGCCGTCCAGGGTTGCCGTGAGCGTGCTGTGGGCGGAGGCCTCGACCCGTGGCCGGGTGGCGGCGTCGGGGCTGTCCTCGACGTGGAAGATCTCCTGGTGGATACGGGTCCGGGCGACGCCCAGACCGTGCAGCGCACCCTCGGCGGCCCTGACCAGGCCGAGCGGACCGCACAGGTACCAGCCCTCGACCTCAGCCACCGGAAGCAGTGCCGGCAGCAGGTCGGTGAGCCTTTCGCGATCCAGCCTGCCGGAAGGGAGGCCCGCCTGCTGTTCCTCCCGGGAGAGCGCGGTGACCAGCTGGAATCGGTCCGGATAGCGGTCTTTGAGGTCGGCGACCTCGTCCAGGAACATCGTCGACGCGGCGGTCCGGTCGCTCCGGATCAGGCAGAACGAGGCATCGGTCTCCCGGGCCAGCAGAGTCGCCGCGATGGACAGCACCGGGGTGATGCCGCTTCCGCCGACGATCGCCGCGAACTGCCCGGCTCGCGGCGCGAGCACGAAACGCCCCATCGGGGGCATCGCCTCGACCTGGTCGCCGACCGCCAGCTCCTTGAGCGCGTACGTGGAGAACGCACCGCCGTCGACGAGCCGGATGCCCACCCGCAGCGCCGGCTCGGCAGGCTGCTCGGTGGCCGGTGCGCAGATCGAGTACGAGCGCCGGATCTCCTCGCCACCGACGGTGTAGCGGACATTGAGATGCTGGCCGGGCTTGTGGCGGAAGGTCTCGCGAAGCTGGGGCGGCACGGCGAAGGTGACGGCCACCGAATCGTCCGTGAGCCGCTCGATCGCGCTGACCCGGAGCGGATGGAACATCTACAACTCCTTGAAGTGGTCGAACGGTTCACGGCACGACACGCAGCGGCGCAGTGCCTTGCAGGCCGTCGACGAGAACCTGCTCAGAAGCTCCGTGTCGGTCGAGCCGCAGTGCGGACAGTGCACCGACAGGGTGAGGGGGACAGGCCCTGCGGAGGGGGACGCGGCGTCGTGCGGCCGCGGGGGCGCGATGCCGAACTCGGCGAGCTTGCGCCGTCCTTCCGCGCTGATGTCGTCCGTGGACCAGGCCGGGGAGAGGACGGTGACCACGGAGACCTCGATCATGCCGTGGTCGTGCAGCACCCGCTCGATGTCCGTGGACATGGCCTCTATCGCGGGGCAGCCGGTGTAGGTCGGAGTGAGCCGTACCGTGACGCGGCCCGGTGCCAGCACCTCCACGCCCCGGAGCACGCCCAGCTCCTCCAGGGTCAGTACGGGCAGCTCCGGATCGGGGACGGCGCCCGCCAGGCTGCGCAGCTCCTCCTCCAGGGCCGTCCAGGTCACCATGACGCCCCCGGATGGCTGCGGTGCAGGTGCTGCATCTCGGCGATCATCCGGCCGAAGGGCTCCGTGTGGATTCCCTGCCGGCCGGCGCCGGCCGTCCAGGCGCCGGACTGGGGCCCGGCCGGCACGGTCAGCGTGGCCCGTTCCAGCACGGCGGTGATGGAGTCCAGCCAGCGGCTGTGCAGCGCCTGCCAGTCCACGTCCACGCCTTCGACGGGCTGGAACAGCTCGCCGGTGTAGCGCCACAGGGCGTCCACCCCGCGCTGCATGCGCTCATGGCTCTCTGCCGTGCCGTCACCGAGGCGCAGGGTCCACTGCTCGGCGTGGTCCCGGTGGTAGGCCACCTCCTTGACGGCCTTGGCCGCCAGCCCGGCGAACTCGCCTTCGCCGGTCGCCAGTTGCTCGTACAGCCCGTGCTGGTGGACGGAGAAGTACAGCTGACGGGCGATGGTGTGGGCGAAGTCGCCGTTCGGCTGCTCGACCAGCTGGACGTTGCGGAAGGCGCGCTCCTCGCGCAGGTACGCCAGCTCGTCCTCGTTGCCTGTCAGGGAGAGCAGGACCCGGGCCTGGCCCAGCAGATCCAGGGCGATGTTGGCGAGGGCGAGCTCCTCCTCCAGCACGGGGGCATGGCCCGCCCACTCCCCCAGCCGGTGCGACAGCACCAGTGCGTCGTCGCCGAGCGCGAGGGCCGCGGTCACAGGTGCTTCACCCCGTCCGGGATCGCGTAGAACGTCGGGTGCCGGTAGGGCTTGTCACCCGACGGTTCGAAGAACGTGTCCTTCTCGTCCGGCGAGGACGCTGTGATCTGGCTGGACGGCACCACCCAGAGGGAGACGCCCTCGGAGCGGCGCGTGTACAGATCGCGTGCGTTGCGCAGGGCCATCTCGGCGTCCGGGGCGTGCAGGCTGCCGGCGTGGGTGTGGGAGAGCCCGCGCCGCGAGCGCACGAACACCTCCCACAGCGGCCAGTCGGTCGAGCTGCTCATGCTGTCGCCTCCCCGTTCGGTACATCCGTGTGCTTCTGTGCGTACGCGGCGGCTGCGTCCCGGACCCAGGCGCCTTCCTCGTGAGCCCGGCGGCGCTGGGTGAGGCGCTGCTCGTTGCACGGCCCGTTGCCCTTCAGGACCTCCTGGAACTCCGTCCAGTCGATCGCCCCGAAATCGTGCTGACCGCGCTCCTCGTTCCACCGGAGGTCCGGGTCGGGGAGGGTGAGGCCCAGGACCTCGGCCTGCGGCACGCAGATGTCCACGAAGCGCTGTCGCAGCTCGTCGTTGGAATGACGCTTGATCTTCCAGGTCATCGACTGCGCCGAATGCGACGAGGCGTCGTCCGGCGGGCCGAACATCATCAGGGACGGCCACCACCACCGGTTCACGGCGTCCTGGGCCATCTCGTGCTGCGCCGGTGTCCCGTGGCCGAGGGCGAGCAGCAGCTCGTAGCCCTGGCGCTGGTGGAAGGACTCCTCCTTGCAGATGCGGACCATGGCCCGGGCGTAGGGGCCGTAGGAGCAGCGGCAGAGAGGGACCTGGTTGGTGATCGCGGCGCCGTCCACGAGCCAGCCGATCGCGCCGACGTCCGCCCAGGTCAGGGTCGGGTAGTTGAAGATCGATGAATACCGCTGGCGCCCCGCGTGCAGCTTGTCGAGCAGCTCCTCGCGGCTCGTGCCGAGGGTCTCCGCCGCGCTGTACAGATACAGCCCGTGTCCCGCCTCGTCCTGCACCTTGGCCATCAGGATGGCCTTGCGGCGCAGCGAGGGGGCGCGGGTGATCCAGTTGGCCTCCGGCTGCATGCCGATGATCTCGGAGTGGGCGTGCTGGGCCATTTGCCTGACCAGTGAGGCGCGGTAGGCGTCGGGCATCCAGTCGCGCGGCTCGATGCGCTCGTCTGCCGCCACCGCGGCGTCGAATGCCGCCTCCAGGGCCCCGTCCGCCCCGTCGGTGCTGCCTGCTGTCGCCTGCGCTGTCTGGCCCGCAGTCACTGCCGCCATCCCGGACTCCCTACCGACCGATCGTTCGGTTCAATGTCTTCAATGGTGAGTCTGCGGCCCGTAGGGTGTCAACCCTGTGGATAACTGACCGGGATCGACGGGGATCGGGGCGGGATGGATTCGTACGACGACAAGGGCGTCGGCGGGGGTGTCGGTGGGAAGGTCGGCGGCGGGGGCGAGGCCGGGGGCGACTCCGATGCGCTGACCGTTCCCGAACCCCGTACCGTTCCCGAGCCCCTTACCGATCCGGGCCTGAGCGCTGATGCGGACCACCACCCCACCGGCGCCGAGCCGCGCGTCGGAATGGCCGGGCTCTCGTTCCCGTACCAGGTCGTCGCCGCTGTCGCGCTGTCGGTGATCGGGCTGATTGCCTGCACACAGCTGGCCATGGTGTTCCTGCACGTCGCGCCGTCGAACACGCTGACCAAGCAGCACGGCAAGGTGATCGATCAATGGATCTACCCCGAGTTCGAGCAGAACTGGAAGCTCTTCGCTCCCAACCCTCTGCAACAGAACATCGCCGTGCACGTGCGCGCCGAGATATCCGGCCCCGACAAAAGACGGACCACCCCCTGGATGAACCTCTCCGGCGAGGACGGCAAGGCGATACGCGGCAATCTGCTGCCCAGCCACGTCCAGCAGAACGAACTCCGCCGGGGCTGGGACTTCTACCTCGGCTCGCACGACAGTCAGAACCGGGCCAACGGCCTGCGCGGCAAACTTTCCGAGCAGTACATCCGGCGCATCGTGATGCTGCGCCTCAGTGAGCACGACTACGGCGGCGACGTTCTGAGGATCCAGGTCCGGTCCGAGTCCCGGTCGGTCGCGGCCCCCGCGTGGAGTGGGGAGAAGATCAGCACCAAACCCTCCTACCGGGTGCTGCCCTGGTGGACCGTCACCGCGGCCGACCTCCCCGAGGCCGACTCCGAGGAGGCGGACCAGTGAGCACACCCGGCTTCGACCGCACGCTCGCCCGCGGTATCCAGCGCATCACCGCCGCATCCCTGGGGCGGCACCAGAGCGCTGTCATCCGGATCGGTTTCTCCGCCACGTACCTCCTGTTCCTGCTGCGCGAAATTCCGCACCGACGCGAGATGTACGGCCCCGACGCCCCGTGGCGCTGGGACATGGGGCAGCAGCTCATCTCCGGCAATCAGGCCTTCACCACGCTGATGTGGTCGGACAGCGCCGTCTGGTTCGAGGTCGTGTACGCGCTGGCACTCGTCGCCTCCGCACTGCTGATGGTGGGCTGGCACACCCGGGCCATGTCCGTGCTGTTCATGGTCGGTGTGCTCTCCCTGCAGAACCGCAGCATCTTCATGGGCGACGGCGGCGACAACGTCATCCACCTCATGGCGATCTATCTGGTGCTGACCCGGTGCGGACAGGTCTGGTCCCTGGACGCCCGCCGTGCACGGCGGGCGTCCAGGGAGGACCCTCGCCCGGCCGGTGGTGTGGCCGGTCCGCTGCTGTGGGTGGCTTTCGGCGCGGTCCTCTGCGGGGCCACGGTGACGGGGAACCTGGGCGGGACCGCCTGGCTGCCGGTCTTCTTCTGGATCCTGTGGATCGGCCACGGCGTCTGGTGGGCCGTGAACCGGTACGCACCGCACAGCGAGCCGCGCACTCTGCTCGACGTCATCGCCAACCTCGCTCACAACGCCACACTCGTCGTGATCATGGCTGAGGTCTGCCTGATCTACGCGACCGCGGGCTGGTACAAGATCCAGGGTTCGCGCTGGCAGGACGGCACCGCGCTGTACTACCCGCTCAATCTTGACTACTTCACGCCCTGGCCCGGCCTCTCGGAGCTTCTCGCGTCGAACGGTTTGATGGTGATGGTGCTGACGTACGCCACGGTCGCCGTGCAGGTCGCCTTCCCCTTCACTCTGTTCAACCGGCGCGTCAAGAACGTGCTGCTCGTGGCGATGATCTGCGAGCACCTCGGTATCGCCCTGCTTCTGGGGCTCCCCTTCTTCTCGATGGCCATGATCGCCGCGGACTCCGTCTTCCTGCCGACCGTCTTCCTGGTGTGGCTCGGAGGGAAGACGGTCCTCGGGCGGGATCTGCTGTTCCGGCGGCGCGGCAAGGTGCCGGGCCCGCGGGACGGTGCGGGTGAGGACGCTGCCGGTGCTGGGGCCGGTGCCGGCGTCGAGGACCGGGAGGCGTGGCAGCACCGCGAAGACGGGGGCCATACGCTCGTCGGGTGAGCAGTGAGACAGGCAGTACAGGCAGCACGAGCAGCACCGGTGGCGCGGGCGGGGCGGCCGATCCGTCCGTGGAGTCGGCGACGGGTGAGCCGGCACAGTACGACGAGGGGTTCGGGACGGAGATCGGCGTCGGGCCGCATCCCCTGCCCTGGCCCGTCGGCGAGCGGTACGACCCCGAGCTGCTCGCCCACGGCGACCGGCGCAACGTGGGCGATGCATACCGCTATTGGACCCGGGAAGCGATCGTCGCCGATCTCGATCTGCGGCGGCACGACTTTCACGTGGCGGTGGAGAACTGGGGCCACGACTTCAACATCGGCTCCGTCGTACGCACCGCGAACGCCTTCCTCGCCAAGGAGGTGCACATCGTGGGGCGGCGGCGCTGGAACCGTCGCGGAGCGATGGTCACCGACCGCTACCAGCACGTCCGCCACCACCCGGACACCGCCGATCTGACCGCGTGGGCGGCGGCCGAAGGACTGCCGATCATCGGCATCGACAATCTGCCGGGCGCGGTGCCGCTGGAGCGGACCGTGCTGCCGCGGCGGTGTGTGCTGCTGTTCGGGCAGGAGGGGCCCGGGCTGACCGAGGAGGCTCGCAAGCACGCCTCGATGGTGTGCTCGATTGCGCAGTTCGGGTCGACGCGGTCGATCAACGCGGGGGCAGCGGCGGCGATCGCGATGCATGCGTGGGTGCAGCGGTATGCGGATATTCCGGGGGCGGATGCGGATGCGGGCGCGGGGGCGTAGGGGACGGGAGGGTGGGGTGCGCCTGCTGCGGGCTCTGTCCCCTGCCCGCCCCTTCCCGTAACCGGGGCTCCGCCCCGGACCCCGCTCCTCAAACGCCGGAGGGGCTGAGGAGGGGGCCGGAAGGGCCGGGAAGGGGCCGGAAGGGCCGGGAAGGGGCTCGGTGGACCGGAAGGGTCCGGCCAAGGGCCGGAAGGGTCCGGCCAGGTCGAGATGGGTCCGGCCAGGGCGGGAAGGGTCCGGCCAGGGGGGTAAGGGCCGGGCCATGGCCCGAAAGCGTTCGGTGGGTTGGGTCGGGGGTTCAGCGTTGGCGGCGGACTTCCAGGGTGCGGAAGCGGTTGGAGACGAAGGCTCCGTCGCACAGCGCCGCGTTTGCCGCGGGGTTTCCTCCCGAACCGTGGAAATCGGAGAACGCCGCCGTCTGGTTGACGTACACCCCGCCGGTCAGATTCAGGGAGAGCTGGGCCGACTCGTCCAGACAGACGTCCTCCACCGCGCGCTCCACCTCCGGTGAGGTGGTGTAGGCGCCGACCGTCATCGCCCCCTTGTCGCGGATGGTGCGGCGCAGCAGTTCGACCGCATCCGCCGTCGAATCGACGGCGACCGCGAACGCGACCGGGCCGAAGCACTCCGACAGGTACGGCGAATCGTCGTCCGGCTTGCTGCCGTCGAGCTTGACGATCAGCGGTGTGCGGACGACTGCTTCGGGGAAGTCCGGGTTGGCGACTTCCCGCGAGGGCAGAGCCACTTCGCCCAGCTGTGCGGCCGCCTCCAGGCGGGCCTTCACCGCCGGGTTGACCAGGGCGCCCAGCAGGCCGTTCGCCCGGGCGTCGTCACCCAGGAGTCCGGTGACGGCCGCGGCGACATCGGTGACCACGTCGTCGTACGACTTGTCGCCGACGTCCGTGGTGATGCCGTCCCGCGGGATCAGGAGGTTCTGCGGTGTGGTGCACATCTGGCCGCTGTAGAGGGAGAGCGAGAACGCAAGGTTGGCCAGCATGCCGCGGTAGTCGTCCGTGGAGTCGAGGACGATCGTGTTGACCCCGGCCTTCTCCGTGTACACCTGCGCCTGGCGGGCGTTGGCCTCCAGCCAGTCACCGAATTCGGTGGAGCCGGTGTAGTCGATGATCCTGATCTCCGGGCGGACTGCCAGGGTCTTGGCGATGCCCTCGCCCGGGTGCTCGGCGGCCAGCGCGACCAGGTTGGGGTCGAAGCCCGCCTCGGTGAGCACCTCGCGTGCCAGCTGGACGGTGAGGGCCAGCGGCAGCACCGCGCGGGGGTGCGGCTTGACCAGGACCGGATTGCCGGTGGCGAGGGAGGCGAAGAGGCCCGGGTAGCCGTTCCACGTGGGGAAGGTGTTGCAGCCGATCAGCAGCGAGATGCCGCGTCCGGCCGCGGTGAACGTCTTGTGCAGCTCGATCGGGTCGCGCTTGCCCTGCGGCTTCGACCAGTCGGCGCTCCGGGGCGCGCGCATCTGTTCCTCGTACGCGTACGCCACCGCCTCCAGACCGCGGTCCTGGGCGTGCGGGCCGCCGGCCTGGAACGCCATCATGAAGGCCTGTCCGCTGGTGTGCATCACCGCGTGGCCGAATTCATGGGTGCGGGCGCTGATCCGCGCCAGGATCTCCAGGCAGACCAGAGCCCTGGTCTCCGGGCCGGCCTCCCGCCAGGCGGGGATACCCGCGCGCATCGCGGGGAGCAGTACGTCGAGGTCGGCGTGCGGATACTCGACGGCCAGCTCCGGACCGTACGGAGAGATCTCGCCGCCCGTCCACCCGTCGGTCCCGGGCTGGCCCAGGTCGAGACGGGTGTGCAGCACCGCGTCGAAGGCGGCCTTGCCCTCGGCGGCGCCCAGGCTGCCGGGCGCGCCGCCCTCGCCGTAGGCCTTCGGGTGCTCGGGATGCGGCGACCAGTAGGCACGCGAGCGGATCGCGTCGAGGGCCTGGTCGAGCGTGGGGCGGTGCTTCTCGGACAGCAGGTGCGGGGAGAGCTCGGCGGCCATGACGGACCAACTCCTCATCGAGCTGGGCAGGGGCGGGCGGACAGAGTTAGAGTAACCGAACGATCGGTCGGGACAAGGGGGCCCACGAAACCTGTGGACAACTCGTAGGGGAGGATCGCGGGCATGACCACGGCCAAGCGGGACACGTACACCCCGGAGACTCTGCTCACCGTCGCCGTCCGTGTCTTCAACGAGCGCGGCTACGACGGCACGTCGATGGAGCACCTGTCGAAGGCGGCGGGTATCTCCAAGTCGTCCATCTACCACCATGTCGCCGGCAAGGAAGAGCTGCTGCGGCGCGCGGTAAGCCGGGCGCTGGAAGGGCTCTTCGGCATCCTCGACGAGTCCGGTGCGACGCGGGGCCGTGCGATCGAGCGCGTCGAGTACGTCACGCGGCGCACCGTCGAGGTGCTGATAGCCGAACTGCCCTACGTCACGCTGCTGCTGCGGGTGCGGGGCAACACGAAGACCGAGCGCTGGGCGCTCGAGCGGCGGCGTGAGTTCGACCAGCGCGTGGCCGATCTGCTCAAGGCGGCGGTCGCGGACGGTGATCTCCGCTCCGACGTGGACATACGGCTGGCGACGCGGCTGCTGTTCGGGATGGTCAACTCGCTGGTGGAGTGGTTCCGGCCGCTGCCGGACGGCGGCGCGGAGGGGGAGCGGCTCGCCGACACCGTCGTGCAGCTGGCTTTCGAAGGCATGAAGTCCAGCCGCTGACCCGTCGCCCCCGGAGAGGGGTGTCCTGGCGGGTGTCCCGACTCAGGTGAGTTCCGTGGGCCGGTCGGAGCCCGGTCCCAGATCCGTCTCCTCGAACACCAGCAGTGTGCGGGTGGAGAGCACCTCCGGAATGGCCTGGATTCTCGTCAGGACCAGCTCGCGCAGCGACCGGTTGTCCGGGGTGTGCACCAGCAGCAGGACGTCGAAGTCGCCGCTGACCAGCGCGATGTGCGTGGCCCCGGGCAGGGCCTGGAGCTGCTCCCGCACGGTGCGCCAGGAATTCTGGACGATCTTGAGCGTGATGTACGCGGAGGCTCCCTGCCCCGCCCGCTCATGGTTCACCCGCGCGCTGAAGCCGCGGATCACACCGTCGTCGATGAGCCGGTTGATCCGGGCGTACGCGTTGGCCCGCGACACATGGACGCGGTCGGCCACCGACCGTATCGAGGCGCGACCGTCCGTCTGGAGCAGTCGGAGGATGGCGTCGTCGACGGCGTCGAGCGGGCGTGCCGGGGGAATCCGGCCGGGCTCCTCGCCCCCGTCGGCCATTTGTTCAGCTGCCATGTTCGCGTGCCTTCCCGTCCTGGACGACCTGTGCCCATCCCAGGCTGTGGAGAACCGTTTGTCCACAGGCTGGCGGTGCCTGTAGCCAAAATGCGCTCGCGACCGAACAATCGGTAGGTGAGGCGCACCACATTCGTGCCTCGCACGGCTTTCGTTATTTCGACATATATCAACACCCCTCGGCACCGGGCACCCCCGGTGCCGCGGATGTCGTTCGATACCCCTCGACGCCAGGAGGTGCTTGTCATGACGGTCCAAGAGCTGCCCGGCGCGGCCGCCTACCGGCCCACGCCGCCCCCGGCCTGGAAGCCGCTCACCGATCCCGCGCCCCTGCTCCCGGACCCCGAGCCGTACCGCGTGCTCGGTACGGACGCCGTGGCCGACGCGGACCCCGAGCTGCTGCTGAGGCTCTACGCGGAGCTCGTGCGCGGCCGGCGGTACAACGCACAGGCGACCGCCCTCACCAAGCAGGGCCGGCTCGCCGTCTACCCGTCGAGCACCGGACAGGAGGCCTGCGAGATCGCGGCCGCCCTGGTGCTGGAGGAGCGGGACTGGCTCTTTCCCAGCTACCGCGACACGCTCGCGGCCGTGGTGCGGGGACTGGACCCGGTCGAGGCCCTGACCCTGCTGCGCGGCGACCGGCACACCGGGTACGACCCGCGCGAGCACCGCATCGCCCCGCTGTGCACCCCGCTCGCCACCCAACTGCCGCATGCCGTGGGTCTGGCCCACGCGGCGCGGCTCAAGGGGGACGACGTGGTGGCGCTCGCCATGGTCGGTGACGGCGGCACCAGCGAGGGCGACTTCCACGAGGCGCTGAACTTCGCGGCCGTCTGGCGGGCCCCGGTCGTCTTCCTCGTGCAGAACAACGGCTTCGCCATCTCCGTACCCCTGGCCAAGCAGACCGCGGCACCGTCCCTGGCCCACAAGGCCGTGGGGTACGGGATGCCCGGCCGGCTGGTCGACGGCAATGACGCGGCCGCCGTGCACCAGGTGCTCGCCGAGGCGGTGGCACGGGCCAGGAGTGGCGGCGGCCCGACGCTCGTGGAGGCTGTCACCTACCGCATGGACGCGCACACGAACGCCGACGACGCGACGCGCTACCGCGGCGACAGCGAGGTCGAGGCCTGGCGGGCACACGATCCGGTCCAGCTCATGGAGCGTGAGCTGACCGGGCGCGGACTGCTCGGCGACGACGGCATCGAGGAGGCGCGCGTGGCCGCGGAACAGATGGCGGCGCAGCTGAGGGAACGGATGAACGCGGACCCGGTGCTCGACCCGATGGACCTCTTCGCCCATGTGTACGCGGAGCAGACCACGCAACTGCGCGAACAGGCGGCCCGCCTGCGGGTCGAGCTGGAAGCGGAGCACGACCAGCACGACGAGCGCAGCACGGACGACAGGGGTGCAGGGCGATGACCACCGCAGCGGCCACGGCCCGGGAGCGGACGGCGAAGGCCAAGCCCGCGACCATGGCGCAGGCACTCGGGCGCGCGCTGCGCGACTCGATGGCCGAGGACCCCTCAGTGCACGTCCTCGGCGAGGATGTCGGGACGCTCGGCGGGGTCTTCCGGATCACCGACGGCCTGGCGAAGGAGTTCGGCGACGAGCGGTGCACCGACACCCCGCTGGCCGAGGCCGGCATCCTCGGGGCGGCCGTCGGCATGGCGATGTACGGGCTCAGGCCCGTCGTGGAGATGCAGTTCGACGCCTTCGCCTATCCGGCGTTCGAGCAGCTCATCAGCCATGTCGCCAAGATGCGGAACCGGACCGGGGGCGCGATGCCGCTGCCCATCACGGTCCGCGTCCCCTACGGCGGCGGAATCGGCGGCGTCGAGCACCACAGCGACTCCTCGGAGGCGTACTACATGGCGACCCCTGGTCTCCACGTCGTCACGCCCGCCACGGTCGAGGACGCGTACGGGCTGCTGAGGGCCTCGATCGCGTCCGACGACCCGGTGGTCTTCCTCGAGCCCAAGCGGCTCTACTGGTCGAAGGCGGACTGGTCGCCGCAGGCGCCCGCCGCGGTCGAGCCCATCGGACGGGCGGTCGTGCGCCGCCCCGGGCGCAGCGCGACGCTGATCACGTACGGGCCTTCGCTACCGGTCTGCATGGAGGCGGCGCAGGCCGCTGTCGAGGAGGGCTGGGACCTCGAAGTCGTGGACCTGCGGTCGCTGGTGCCGTTCGACGACGAGACCGTCGCCGCATCAGTGCGGCGCACCGGGCGCGCGGTCGTCGTCCATGAGTCCACCGGCTTCGGCGGCCCGGGCGGTGAGATCGCCGCCCGGATCACCGAGCGCTGTTTCCACCATCTGGAGGCGCCGGTGCTGCGCGTCGCCGGGTTCGACATCCCGTATCCGCCGCCGATGCAGGAGCGCCACCATCTGCCGGGTGTGGACCGGGTGCTTGATGCCGTCGCACGGCTGCAGTGGGAGGCGGACAACTGATGGCTCAGGTGCTTGAGTTCAAGCTTCCGGATCTCGGTGAGGGGCTGACCGAGGCGGAGATCGTGCGCTGGCTGGTGGAGGTCGGCGACGTCGTCGCCATCGACCAGCCGGTCGTCGAGGTCGAGACGGCCAAGGCGATGGTGGAGGTGCCGTGCCCGTACGGGGGCGTGGTGACCGCGCGCTTCGGCGACGAAGGCACGGAACTGCCCGTCGGTGCACCGCTGCTGACCGTCGCTGTCGGGAGCGTGGAACCGGTGACCGGCGCCGGCTCCGGTGCGGCGGCCGCTGGGGCGGAGCCGTCCGGGTCCGGGAATGTGCTGGTGGGATACGGGACCGGGGCGCCGCCGGTTCGCCGTCGGCGGGTCAGGCCGGAGAGGCTTTCGGGTCCCGCCGCTGTCGCTGTCGCTACTGCCACCTCTGCCTCCGCCGCTCCTGGTGAGGTTGCCGTCTCAGGCCGGGGTACGGAGGGCGTACGGGGGCCGGTCGCGGTCGTCTCCCCGCTGGTGCGCAAGCTTGCGCGGCAGAACGACCTCGATCTGCGGCAGCTCGCGGGATCCGGGCCCGACGGGCTGATTCTGCGCGCCGATGTCGAGTCCGCCATCCGGTCGGCGGCTGCGGCCCCGGCCACCGAATCGGCCGGGACGCCGGCTGGGATGCCGGCCGGGGCGCCTGCGGTACAGACCGCGACGCCTGCGGTCCGGACCGCGGTGGCTGCCGGGCCGTCGGCACGTTCCGTCGGCGAACGGATTCCGTTGCGCGGTGTACGGGGCGCGGTCGCCGACAAGCTGGCGCGCAGCCGGCGCGAGATCCCAGACGCCACGTGCTGGGTGGACGCCGACGCCACCGAGCTGATGGCGGCCCGGGCAGCGATGAACGGCGCCGGCGGTTCCGGCGCGGGTCCGAAGGTGTCGGTGCTCGCGCTCCTCGCCCGTATCTGCACGGCGGCCCTGGCGCGGTATCCCGAGCTCAACTCCACGGTGGACACGGAAGCGCGTGAGATCGTCCGGCTGCCGGAGGTCCACCTCGGGTTCGCGGCCCAGACCGAACGCGGGCTGGTCGTTCCGGTCGTCCGGGATGCGCAGGGCCGCAACACGGAGTCGATCGGGGCGGAGATCGCCCGGCTGACCGAGGCGGCCAGGACGGGGACGCTGAAGCCGGCGGAGCTGACCGGCGGCACGTTCACGCTCAACAACTACGGGGTGTTCGGGGTCGACGGCTCGACGCCGATCATCAACCACCCGGAGGCGGCGATGCTCGGCGTCGGCCGGATCGTCCCCAAGCCGTGGGTGTACGAGGGCGAGCTGGCCGTGCGACGGGTCGTCCAGCTCTCGCTGACCTTCGACCACCGGGTCTGCGACGGCGGTACGGCGGGTGGCTTCCTGCGCTACGTGGCCGACTGCGTGGAGCAGCCGGCGGTCCTGCTGCGGACGCTGTAGGGCGCACGGCCGGGCGCTGTCCAGGCGTTCGTTCAGGCGTCGTTCCGGTGCGGGGCGCGTGGCCGGACGTTGGCCCTGCTGTGCGCGGGGGCTGGGTGTTGGGGGCCGGGGGCCGGGGGCCGGGGGCGGGGGGTCGGTTCGGGGTTCTTCCGGAGTTCCAGGACTTCGGACCTTCGGACCTCCGGACCTCCGGTGATCCGGTGATCCGGCAATTCCCGTCACTCCTCGTTCCGGTCTGTTCTGTGTTGATCCACGGGACCGTGGACGGGGACGACTCACCGGACGGTGTGGCACGCATACTCGGGGCATGACCGCGTATGACGCCATCGTTCTCGCCGGAGGGGCCGCCAAGCGGCTCGGCGGCGCCGACAAGCCCGGGGTCCGGGTCGGCGGCCGCGCGCTGCTCGACCGGGTGCTCAGTGCCTGCGCCGGTGCCGGGACCACCGTGGTGGTGGGGGGAAGGCGGCCCACCGCGCGCGCGGTGACCTGGACGCGCGAAGAGCCTCAGGGCGGTGGTCCGTTGGCCGCGCTCGGCGCGGGGGTGCGGCACACGGCGGCGGAGCGCGTACTCGTGCTCTCCGCCGATCTGCCGTTCCTCGGAGCGGACACGGTCCACTCGTTGCTGGAAGCGGCCGGGCAGGGGGATGCGGAGGGCGCCGTCTGCACCGATCAGGACGGCCGGGACCAGCCGCTGGTCGCTGTCTACCGGGCGGAGCCGTTGCGCCGCGAACTGGCGCTCGTCGCCACCGAGCACGGCAGCCTGGCCGGTCTGCCCCTTCGGCTGCTCACCCACGAACTGAGGCTGTCCAGAGTGGCGGCGGACCCGCTCGCCTCGTTCGACTGCGACACCTGGGAGGACATCGCTTCGGCCCGGGCCCGGATCAGGGAGCATGGGACCGTGCTGGACGAATGGATCACCGCAGTCAAGAACGAACTGGGCATCGAACTCGACGTCGACACCGACGTCCTGCTCGACCTCGCCCGTGACGCCGCCCACGGTGTCGCCCGCCCTGCCGCGCCCCTGACGACCTTCCTGGTCGGTTACGCGGCGGCGAAGGCGAGCGGTGACGGCGGCGGTCCGGAGGCAGTGGCCGAGGCCGCCCGGAAGGCTGCCGCACTCGCCCTCCGGTGGGCGGACGAAACCGAGACGCCATGACGGGCGGCCACAGCGACGGAGACGAACGGCCGTCCGCCACGGACCCGCTCCCTCCGGCCATGGGCAGACTCCCTCCCGCGACGGCCGCGACGACCGCGACGACCGCGACGGGCAGGTCGGGCGCGACGGGCAGGTCGGCCGCGGCGGGCGGAACGGCTGCGAAGGGCACGCCGACCGTGGCGGCCGCGGGTGCCGGGCGGTCGGCTCCGGAGCCCGGCCGGGGCGCCGAACGGAACAGCGTTGCCGAGGCCGAGGCCGAGGCCGACGAAGAGGAGCGGGCCGTGGCGCAGGCCCTCGCCCTGGTCGGCCGACAGGCGCCTCCAGGGCCGGACCCGGGGCAGAACCCGGGGCAGAACCCGAGGCAGAACCTGGGAACGAACCTGGGAACGAACCCAGGAACGAACCCAGGAACGAACCCGAGGGCAGACTGGAGCGCAGTTCCATGGGGAGAGCCCGGGCGCGGCTCCGGGCCCCGGGCCTCGGACCCGTCCCAGGACCGTATCCGGCCCCCGCATCCGGCCCTGACCGATCCGGCCCTGAGCGATCCGGCCCCGACCGACCCGATGCCTACCGATCCAGCCCTGAGCGATCCGGCCGCCTCCCCGCGGAACGTGGGCCCCATCGCCTCTCCCCGCCACGCGAGCTCCACCGCTTCCGCAGATCGCGTCGGCCCGGATTCGGACTCCCCCGACCATGTCGGGCCCTCCCCCGCGCCCGACCGGCCGCATACCCGCGCCACCCCGTGGGGCGAGGCCCGTGCCGTTGCCGCCAGGGCCGGGCGGACGGTTCCTCCGCGTACCGTGCGGCTTCCTCTCGACCAGACGCTCGGGCACGTGCTCGCCGAGCCGCTCGCCGCGCTCACCGACCTGCCGCCCTTCGACACCTCCGCCATGGACGGCTGGGCCGTCGCAGGGCCGGGACCATGGGCCATCCGGGACGACGAGGGGATCCTCGCCGGCCACGCCACTCCCACCCCGATCCCCGACGGCGATGCCATCCGCATCGCCACCGGGGCCCGGATCCCGGCGGATGTCACTGCCGTCATCCGAAGCGAACACGCCTACGCGGACAGGGCCAAGGGGTTGCTGCACCCCCGGCGGCAGGTGAATCCCGGGCAGGACATCAGGCCGCGCGGACAGGAGTGCCGCTCGGGCGAACAGCTCCTCCCTGCCGGAACGCTGGTGACGCCCGCCGTCCTCGGACTGGCAGCAGCCGCCGGCTACGACGAACTGCCGACCCGGCCCCGGCCACGCGTGGACGTCCTCGTCCTGGGCGATGAACTCCTCACCGCAGGGCTGCCGCACGACGGCCTGATCCGGGATGCGCTCGGCCCGATGATCGGCCCCTGGCTGCGTGCGCTGGGTGCCGAAGTCTCCGCGCCGCGCCGTCTCGGCGATGACGCGGAAGCCCTCCAGCAGGCCGTCACCGGCTCCGACGCCGACCTGATCGTCACCACTGGCGGTACCGCCGCCGGACCTGTCGACCATGTGCACCCGGTCCTGGCCCGGATCGGTGCCGAGCTGCTCGTTGACGGGGTGGCCGTGCGCCCGGGCCACCCGATGCTGCTGGCCCGGCTGGCGGGTGGGGGCCCGTATCTGGTCGGGTTGCCCGGCAACCCACTGGCCGCGGTCTCCGGGTTGCTCACCCTGGCCGAGCCGCTGCTCGGCGGGCTGGCAGGCCGGACCCCCGAGGACGCCTACCGGGTGGCCGTACGCGACGACGTGCACGGCCATCCGCACGACACCCGTCTGGTCCCCGTGGTCCATCGCGCAGCCGGCACCCACGGCCCCGCCACCGGCCCCGCTTCCTCCCCCGGTTCGGCAACTCGCCGCGACAGCAAGGGAACCGGAGGCGGCGCAGATCACGTCGTACCCCTGCATTACAACGGTCCTGCCATGCTGCGCGGCGTCGCTGCCGCGGACGGGCTGGCCGTTGTGGAGCCGGGCGGGGTACGGTCCGGCACCGAGGTGGAGATCCTCGATCTACCGTGGGCCCCGGCGACGCCGTGGACTGAAGGGTGTTTCACGTGAAACTTCCCGGCCATGACGCGATGGCCAGGCGCGCCGACGAGCATGTCGTCCCCACCCGGGTGATGCTCCCGCGCAGGGTCGTCGCCGGACCGGCTCGTCAGGTCGCCAAGCGGCTGATGATGGCTCTGATGGTGCTGGCTGTCACGGTGCTGATCGTCTGGCTCGACCGTGGCGGCTACCACGATGCCGCCGACGGCAAGGTCGACCTTCTGGACGCGGTGTACTACGCGACGGTCACCCTCTCCACCACCGGATACGGCGACATCACCCCGTACGGCGACGGCGCCCGGCTCACCAATGTGGTGCTCGTGACACCACTGCGTGTCCTCTTCCTCATCATCCTGGTCGGCACCACCCTTGAGGTCCTTACGGAACGGACCCGCGAGGACTTCCGGCTGAAGCGTTGGAGAACCAACTTGCGTGACCACACCGTCGTCGTCGGCTTCGGTACGAAGGGCCGTTCGGCTATCCAGACCCTCTGCGCCACCGGGCTGCGGAAGGACCAGATCGTCATCGTCGACCCGGCGTCCAAGGTGATAGAGATCGCCAACGCCGAGGGCTTCACCGGCGTGCTCGGGGACGCGACACGCAGCGACGTGCTGCTGCGGGCCGAGCTGCAGAAGGCGCGGCAGATCATCATCGCCACCCAGCGGGACGACACGGCGGTGCTGGTGGCACTGACCGCACGTCAGCTCAACCGCGGCGCGAAGATCGTGGCCGCAGTGCGCGAGGAGGAGAACGCTCCCCTGCTGCGGCAGTCCGGCGCCGATGCCGTCATCACCAGCGCCAGTGCGGCGGGCCGGCTGCTCGGTCTCTCCGTGCTCAGCCCCAGTGCGGGCACGGTGATGGAGGACCTGATCCAGCAGGGCAGCGGACTCGATCTCGTCGAACGGCCGGTCATAAAGGCCGAGGTGGGCAAGAGCGTCCGGGAGACCGACGACCTGGTCGTCAGCGTCCTGCGGGGTCACCGGCTGCTGGGATATGACGATCCGGCGGCCAGTCCGCTGCAGCTGACGGACCGGCTGATCACCATCGTGCGTGCCTCCAACGAACCGCCCCTGAACCACCCGCCGCAGGCGGCCCCGCGCGGCTGAGCGAAGCGGGCCGCTGGTTGCCGGCGCCCGGGTGTGGCACGGATCGCTGGTTGTCGGCGCCCCGGGTGCGGCACGGACCGTCGCTTCCGTCGCCCGGGTGTGGCGCGGGCCGCTGGTTGCCGTCGCTCCGGTGCGGCGTGGTCCGTCGGCTGCCCCGCGCCGCACCACCGCGCATCGTGGTTGGCCACCCGCCACGGAGTAGCCTCGCGGCCATGCATGCGATCACGATCCCCGAACCCGGTGGCCCCGAGGCGCTCGTGTGGGCCGAGGTGCCCGATCCCGTACCCGGCGAGGGCGAGGTCCTCGTCGATGTCGTGTCCAGTGCGGTCAACCGGGCCGATGTGCTCCAGCGGCAGGGCTTCTACAACCCGCCGCCCGGCGCGTCCCCCTACCCGGGTCTGGAGTGCGCGGGCCGCATCTCGGCCCTCGGCCCCGGAGTCGTCGGCTGGTCGGTCGGCGACGAGGTGTGCGCGCTCCTCGCGGGCGGTGGCTATGCGGAGAAGGTCGCCGTCCCCGTCGGGCAGTTGCTCCCCGTACCGAACGGGCTGGATCTCACGCTCGCCGCGGCGCTGCCCGAAGTGACGGCCACCGTCTGGTCCAACGTGTTCATGGTGGCTCATCTGCGCCCTGCTGAGACGCTGCTGGTGCACGGCGGGTCGAGCGGTATCGGCACCATGGCGATCCAGCTCGCCAAGGCCGTCGGCGCCCGGGTGGCCGTGACCGCCGGAGGGCCGGAGAAGCTGGCCCGCTGCGCGGAACTCGGCGCGGACATCCTCATCGACTACCGGGAACAGGACTTCGTCGAGGAGCTCCGCAAGGCGACGGACGGGGCGGGCGCGGACGTCATCCTCGACATCGTCGGTGCGAAGTACCTGGACCGGAACGTGCAGGCACTCGCCGTCAACGGGCGGCTCGCGATCATCGGTCTCCAGGGCGGGGCCAAGGGCGAGCTGAACCTCGGCGCGCTGCTGAGCAAGCGGGCTGCCGTCACGGCGACGTCACTGCGCGGGCGCCCGCTCGCCGAGAAGGCCGCGATCGTGGCCGCCGTACGCGAACACGTCTGGCCGCTGATCGCCGACGGCGTCGTCCGGCCGGTCGTGGACCGCACACTGCCGATGCAGGACGCGGCAGAGGCGCACCGCGTGATGGAGTCCAGCACCCACGTCGGCAAGGTCCTTCTGCAGGCACCCGCAACGGCCTGATCCGCCCCCCCCGGATCCCTCGGATCCCTTGGAGCTTCCACAGCTGCAGAGCCCCGCCGAGCCTCTCAGGCCCCCACCGAGCCCAAGAACGCGCGAAGGGCCCGGCACACGAACTCAAGTTTCGTGCGCCGGGCCCTTCGCGCGGTATCGGTGGATCGGGACCGGCGGACCGGCGGACCGGCGGACCGGCGGACCGGCGGATCGATGGATCGATGGATCGGTGGGTACGGACCGGGCCGGTACTACAGGTACGGGCCCGACCGGGCCGGTACTACAGGTACGGGCCGGAGCGGAGCGCCCCGTGCGGGTCCGCGCCGCCGTCCTCCTCCTCGTGGCCACTGCCGGGAGGCAGCGCGCGGCGCATCTGCTCCAGCTGCGCCCGGGCCGCCATCTGCTGGGCGAACAACGCCGTCTGGATGCCGTGGAAAAGGCCCTCCAGCCAGCCGACCAGCTGGGCCTGCGCGATCCGGAGCTCCGCCTCGGAGGGGACCGACTCCTCGGTGAACGGCAGGGAGAGCCGCTCCAGCTCCTCCACCAGCTCCGGCGCGAGGCCGTCCTCCAGCTCCTTGACCGAGCTGGCGTGGATCTCCTTCAGGCGCACTCGGCTCGCCTCGTCGAGGGGAGCCGCCCTGACCTCCTCCAGGAGTTGCTTGATCATGCTGCCGATGCGCATGACCTTCGCGGGCTGTTCGACCATCTCCGTCACCGGGACCTCACGCGACTCGTCGTCAGTGCCACCGCCGCCGATCGCCATTCCGTCCTGTCCCACTACGAGGACTTGGGGGTGCTCCTGCGACCGTTCATTCCTCGGCATCTCCATGCCGCCCATTGTCTCGCACACGCGCCGTACAACATGGTGGTGCCCCCGGAAACGGATGATCCACCGTTTCCGGGGGCACCGGATGCGCGTCGAAGCAGCCGGTCAGGCAGCCGACGCGGCCTTGTGCCGGTTCACCCGGCGCGCCGGGCCAGCGTCAGCCGGGAGCGGGTGAGTGCCGCTGCCAGCAGCCCGGCCAGCAGCGGGACGACCACGGCCAGCAGCCCGATGGTCGCCCAGGGCAGCACGATCGGCGTGAAGGCGGATTCCATGGGCTCCTCCCGCATCGCGTCCATCGCGTTGCGCAGGTCGACCATGCGCAGTGCCACCGCGGGCACCAGGCCCGCCGCCGTGCCGAGCAGCACCCCGGTGAGTGCCACCACCAGGCACTGGAAGCCCGACAGCGTCCGCCTTACCCGCGGGGGCGCGCCGACCGCGCTCAGCGTGGTGAGGTCGGCCTCGGCGTCGGCCTTGGCGAGGCCGGTGGTGATGGCTGCCGCACCCAGGGTCACCACGCCGGCGAACAGCGTGAGGATCAGCAGAATGACGTTCTCCCGGTCGCCCGGACCGTGTTCGGTCTGGAGCCAGAGCCCGCCGCCGGCCTGGTCGATGGCGGCGGAGACGCGCTGCTCCTCGGCCTCCGTGGGCGGGTGGGGGACGGCGTACACGGATCCGGCCGCCTGGGTGTGCAGGCCGAGCCGCTCGGCGGTCCGCTCGGGAAGGACCATGCGGATGCCGGGGGTGGCGGCGTATTCGGCGTCCGCGACGTACACCTTCAGCCGGTCCGTGGACGTGCGGGCCGGACCCGGGTGCAGCGCGCGGTTCTTCTTGTCCTCGGCGTTGTACGTGTGGACGGCCTTGAGCGTGATCTCGCCGTTCTTCGCGTACGCCCGGTTCAGCAGGACGGGGGTGCCGGCCTTCAGCGCCGCGGCGGCCGCGGGGTCGTCGAGCTTCGCATAGGTGCGGAGCAGGTCAGGGCCGCCCACCACGATGTTGTTCGGGTCCAAGCTGAAACTGCCCGAGGAGATGTACTCGTCCATGCAGGCGGGGGAGCGCATCATCCGCTGGTGCTCCTCCGCGGAGAGCCGCGCGGCGAGGTCCTTGGCGCCCTTCGTGTTGAGGGGGCACGTGTGGCCCTTGCCGGTGGGCTTGACCAGCGTCATGGTGCCGCAGCCGTTCTCCTCCTCGTAATAGATGTTGCAGTCGCTGCCCGCCCAGACCCGGGAGAAGTCGGCGTGACCACCGGTCACCGTCATGTTCTGCTCGACGGACGCCCTGGTCGTCGGGAGGCGCTCGGCCGACTTGGCGTCGGTGGCCGACAGGACCATCGTCCCCGTGGTCAGCATGGGCGTGTAGTCGTGGTCGGACTCGGCCAGGCTGCTGGACATGTACGTCGCGATGGCCACCGAGCCTGCGACGGCCGCCATCACGGCGGCGACCGCGGGAGCGGTGCGGCCGCGGTTGCGGGCGGCATCGCGCAGCGCCATCCGCGGCGAGAGCGGCAGCCTGCGGCCGAGCCGGCCCAGCAGGCCGACGATCACCGGAATGCAGGCGAGCAGGCCGAGCTCGGCGACGACCGAGCCACCGGCGACCAGCGTGGACTCACCGCTGGTGCCGCCGTATACGGCGACGGCGATGCCGAGGGCCAGCACACAGGCGCCCACGGTGGGCAGCACCCGGGAGCTGCGGCGCACACCGCGCCGTCCGGTGAGCGATTCCAGTACTGACTGCCGGGCGGCCACGATCGCCGGGGCGAACGCCGCGAGGAGCCCGGTGACCAGACCGAGCGCGGCGATGACGAGGAGCTCCGTCGGCTTCAGGAGCAGGGAGCCGAAGCGCTGCCCGGCCCAGTCCTCGATCAGCGGCCGGAACACCACCGTGAGCAGCAGCCCGGCCGCGACACCGGTCACCGCCCCGACGGCGCCCAGCACTAGCCCGCCGGAGAGCACCACGGCGCGGACATGGCGCCGGTCGCCGCCGCAGGTGCCGAGGAGCCCGAGCTGACGGCGTGAGCGGCGCGCACCGACGGCGAAGGCCGGTCCGGCGAGCAGGACGATCTCCAGGAGGGCCATGGCGACCACGGTGATGACGGCCGCGCTCTCCTCGCCGGAGTTGTCCGCGTCGTAGTCGCTCACCGACTTGGCCAGCGGGATCTCGGAGTCCGGCGGCGGGTCCAGGAGCACCTGGCGGGACACGACGAGGACACCGGTCGTGTTGGCCGCGAGCACGTCGCCCCAGCCGATACCCGTCGCACCGGAACCCGAGACCAGCCACTCGGTCGAGCCCGTGTTGGGCGGCAGCACGTTCTTGTCGCGGTCGGCCGCGGCCTGCCACGGGGCGATGACGGCGCCCGGATCGGCGTACAGCGTCCTCGACTTGAGATTGTCGGGCTGCTCGACCACACCGGTGATGGTGTAGGTGCGGCCGGCGCTGTTCACCGTGGTGCGGGAGCCGACGTGCAGCCCCGCCGACTCCAGGAACGGCTTGGTCGCCACCATCTCACCGGCGCCGCCCGGGAACTTGCCCTCGATCAGGTCGACCTTGCCGCGGGCCATCGGGTCCGAGGTCCGGAACTCCACGATCTCGGTGTCGGTGAGCCCGTACGCGGTAGTGACGCTCGCGGGCACGGACCGGATGCTGATCGCCCGCGCGCCCTCGGGGAGGGCGGTGCGCATGTCGACCGGCGGGATGTCGCCCTCGGGCGGCTCGTCACCGACGACGTCGTACATGTTCCCGTCGGGCATCTGCTGCAGCGGGCCTATGCCCGGGTCGCTGAACAGTGCGTCTGCCGAGCCCATCCGGGCCGTCAGCTGCTCGGCCTCGGTGGAGGCGACGCTGCGGTACGTGACGTCCGCCGCGGTCACCCCGAGCACCGGCAGCGCGATCATCGCGACCACCAGGGCGCTGCGGCCCTTCGCCCGCATGGCGTCGCGGCGGGCGATCCGGAGGGCGGCGCGCCACCCCGTGAAGAGGCTCACTCGGCACTTCCGGCGGCCAGCAGCGAGTCGGCGCCGACGGTCAGCGTCTGGTCGACGATGGAGCCGTCCCGCAGGAAGACCACCCGGTCCGCCCAGGCCGCGTACCGCGGCTCGTGCGTGACCATCACCCCGGCGGCGCCCTGGTCGCAGCGGTTGCGCAGCAGCGCGAGGACGGCCTCGCCGGTCTCGGAGTCGAGGGCCCCGGTCGGTTCGTCGGCGAGCACCAGGCGCCGGTCCCCCACGAGTGCGCGGGCGATCGCGACGCGCTGCTGCTGGCCGCCGGACATCTCGTCCGGGAAGCGGTCGGCGACGTCCAGGAGGTTCATCTCCTCCAGGGCGGCCAAGGCCTCCTTGCGCCCCTTGCGGACCGAGATCCCGTCGAGCTCGCGCGGCAGGGCGATGTTCTCGGCGGCGGTCAGTGCGGGGATCAGGTTGTAGTCCTGGAAGACGTAGCCGACGCTGCGGCGGCGCAGAGCCGCGATGCCCTTGCGGCCGAGTGCGGAGATGTCCTGGCCCTCGATGACGACCTGGCCGCGCGTCGCGGTGTCGAGACCGCCGGCCAGGGTCAGCAGGGTGGACTTGCCCGAGCCGGAGGGGCCCATCACGGCGACGAGCTCACCGGGGTGCACGGACAGGTTGATCCCGCGCAGGGCGTGCACTTCGGCGATGCCGGTGCCGTGGGTGCGGGTGAGGTCGCGGAGTTCGAGCACCGGTGCGTCCACCGGCAGGGGCGGAGCGGCCGGGGACGGGGACGGGATGTGCGGGGACATGACGGTGGGTTCCCCCCTGGAACGGGTCTGTGGTCGGTCTGTGTGCGTGGCCCGCGTCGTCGCGGCCATGGCTCAGCAGTGCGCGGTCGCGGTCCGAGCGGTCGCCCGGAGGCGCGTACGGCCCGCGACTGCAGTGGTGGGTTCAGCGGCGCGCGCGGGGCCGGGAGGCGGCTCGTGCCCCGCTGCGCGGGGACGTGGGCGCCTCGGGCTCCGTGGCGGCGGCCTCGGCGAGACGGACCAGCCGGGACTCGCAGTGGTCCAGCCAGCGGGCCTCGGCCTCGGCCTGGAAGATCAGCTGCTCCAGTACGAGCAGCCAGGCGACTTCGTCGCGGTTGGCGGGGACGTCGGTGAGGGCCTGCGCCTTGAGGCGGGTGTAGTCCTGCATCGCCTTGACCGTGTGGTGGCGCTGGGACTGGATGATGGCCCGGATGTCGACGCCGGGGGCGCCGACGGCCATGGCGAGCTTGATGGCCAGCTCGTCGCGGGGCGGGCTGCTGCGGTCGACCGGCGTCTCGAACCAGGTGCGCAGCTCGGTCTGTCCGTCGTCGCTGATCGAGTAGAGGGCGTGCCCCTGCTCGTCCTCGCCGTCCTGGACGACCAGGCCGTCGCGCTCCAGTCTGCTCAGCGTCGTGTACACCTGCCCGACGTTGAGAGGCCAGGTGGAGCCGGTGCGCGACTCGAATTCGGTGCGGAGCTGGGAGCCGTACCTGGGCCCTCGCTCCAGTAGGGCCAGAAGCCCATGGCGGATCGACATACTGAGTATGTATACCGAGTATGCCGATGGATGCAAGTCCCGGAGGGCCGCCGAGGGGCCGCCGCCGAGGCGGTCGACCACTCCGTCGTGCGGCGCTCAGCCGGAGCGGCGCATGCGGAAGGCGAAGAAGCCGACGCCCAGGCCGATCAGGGCGATTCCCGCCCCGAGCGACATCTGCTTGACCTGCTGGGCGGCCGGTCCCTCGAGGGCCTGCCGTGACATCCGGCCGGCTCCGGGGCGTGTGCTCGGCTCCGGAGTGAGGGACGGTACGCCGGCGGGCTGCGTCGCCGGTGGTTCCTTCTCGGCCTCGTCGAGGGCGTCGGCCCGGGCGAGCTCCTGGGGTGTCATCGGCCTCCCGGGCCGCTGTCGCCCCTCCCCGGCGGGCAGCCCGGCCAGCGGTGCCCCGAGGTCGTCAGGGCGCGGTGATCCGGCGCCGGGCGAAGCCGGAGCGGAGGCGGCGGACGAGGATGTGGACGCCGCGGGGGATGCGGTGGAGGACGACGGCAGAGGGGCTGGGTGCGCCGGTGCGTTCGACGGGGTGGCGAGGGCCCCGGAGCGCGAGGCGGAAGGGGCTGCCGGCGACGGAATCGACGACGGAACCGATGACGCAACCGATGACGGAACGGGCGAGGGAACCGACGACGGAACCGGCGGCGGTACTGCCGGCACCGCGGACGGCGGAACGGGCGGTGAAGCGGATGGGAGCGCAGCCGGGAGCCCCGGTGCCGCCCCAGGCAGGGGAGGTGAGAGAGGCGAGGGGGGTGAGAGCGGCGAGAACGGCGAGGAATGCAGAAGGGGTGAAAGGGGTGAAAGGGGTGAAGGAGGCGAAGGAGGTGAGAGAGGCTCAAGAGGCGAGCGAGGCGAAGAAGGTGCTCTCGGTGACTCGGACGCGTCGGCCGTCGCCACGCCCCGGACGGAAGCGTGCTGGCCGGCCTGCGCCTCCCCGCCCGTCATGGCCCCCAGCGTCGCGGCTGCCGTCAATGCCAGGCAGGCCACGCACCGCGAGTGCCGCGAGGCGAGGTGTCCTGAAGCCATGAGGCCAGCGTCACATGTGACGGTATGTCCGGCATCTCCGGTGATGCGGACGGATGGCGGCACGAGTCAGGGCAGCACCCCGCAGCAGCAGCAGCAGCAGCAGCAGAAGAAGAAGAAGAAGAAGCAGAAGCAGCAAGAGCAGCAGCGGCCGTACAACCGCCCCCTACACCCGCCCCACGCCCACGCCCTGCACCCGCAGCCCTACGCCCTGAACCCCATGCCCACGCCCACGCCCACGCTCAAGCCCTATGACCTACGCCGGGTCGCCCGTCGCGATGCGCAGCTCGAAGTGGGCGCCCACCTTCGGCACCGCGGTTCCGGACGTGGGGAACTGGTCGATGACCTGGTCCTCCGCGTACGCGTTCCCGGGGACCTTGATCTGCTTGATGGTCCAGCCCGCGGCGTCCGCGCAGGCGCGTGCCGAGAGGATGTCCTTGTAGAGGAAGCTCGGGGCGTCGACCTTGTTCGGGTCGTCGTCGTCCTCGTACGCCTCCGTGCACTTGTCGGTGTCTATCGTCCGGTTCCGCTCCGGATCCTTGTGGTCACCGGAGGGGGACTCGCTCGACGAGGCCTCGGTGCCGCCCTTGCCCGGGTCGTCGTCCTTCAGCGCGAGCGCCGTGATCAGGCCGCCGACCGCGATCAGGGCGACCACGATCGAGCCGACGATCACCGGCATGTTCCGCTTGGAGCCGCCACCCGAGGACGTGGCGTGCGTCTGCGGCGAGACCGAGTACGGCGTCGGGGTCTGCTGCTGCATCGGCGACATCGCCGCCGGTGCCTGGTACGCCGGGGTCGACTGCGGATAGCCGTACGACGCTGCCGGGGCGGGCGCCGGGGTCGGCGCGCCGTAGGGGCCGGGCTGCTGCTGCGACTGGTAGGGGCCCGGCTGGTACGGCGTCTGGACGTTCGGCGGTACGGGGGCGGACTGGTCGACCGGCGGGAAGACGGCCGAGCCGACCCCCGAGCCGCTGTTCGCCGGAGCGCCCGCACCGCTGACGATCACGGGGGCGCCCGTCTGTCCGCTCGCGTTCAGCACACGCGCGATCTCGTCCTGCATCGCGGCGGCGCTGGGGAAGCGCTCGTTGGGGTTCTTCTTCAGGGCGCGGGCGACGAGGGCGTCCATCGCCGGGGTGAGCGACCGGTTGATGGTCGACGGGGCGACCGGCTCCTCCTGCACGTGCGCGTACGCGATGGCGAGCGGGGAGTCCGCGTCGAAGGGGATGCGGCCGGTCAGCAGCTGGAACAGCATGATGCCGACGGAGTAGAGGTCGGAGCGGGCGTCCACGCCACGGCCCAGGGCCTGCTCGGGGGAGAGGTACTGCGGGGTGCCGACGACCATGCCGGTCTGCGTCATCGACGTGACGCCCGACTGCATGGCGCGGGCGATGCCGAAGTCCATGACCTTCACGATGCCGCGCTTGGTCACCATCACGTTGCCGGGCTTGATGTCGCGGTGGACCAGGCCCATCTCGTGGCTGGTGTCCAGGGCGGCCAGCACGTCGGCCGTCACCTTGAGCGCCTTGTCGGCGGGCATCGCGCCGTAGTTGCGGATGTCCGCCTGGAGGACGGAGCCGAGCGGCTGCCCCTCGACGTACTCCATGACGATGTACGGCATCAGCGCGCCGCCGAGTTCGTCCTCGCCGGTGTCGAAGACGGAGACGATGTTGGTGTGCTGAAGCTTTGCGACTGCCTGCGCCTCGCGCCGGAACCGTTCGCGGAAGGACTGCTCGCGGCCGAGCTCCGTGTGGAGGGTCTTGATCGCGACCTGCCGGTCGAGAGCCGAGTCGTAGGCCAGATATACGGATGCCATCCCGCCTTCGCCCAGCAGGTCACGAAGCTGGTAGCGGCCGCCGGCGACCGAACCGCCCGCGTAGCGACCCTGGGCACCGTGTGCGCCGTCCTGGCTCATGACTTGCTTCCCCCTAGGGCCGCGCGAGCGCGCGAAGATCCGTATTACTGGGCAAGTCTGCCCGAGGGGTACGACACGTCAAGCCAGGTGCCCGTTCCGTGACCCTACGCACAAGAAGCGTCTCGGAAGCGTTACAGGAACCGCATGAAATTTGCGCGGTTGGCGCGCCAGCCGGTTGGATGACCCGTCCCTCTCGAAAACGGTGTGTCCGACGGAGGCTGTAGCGTGACGTGGCAATGCAGCTAGGCACCGTGAGAACCCGCGGACGCGCGGACAGAAACGACGGCGAGGACTGATGGCACCCGAACCCGAAGCAAACGGCGGCGGAGTTCCGGATGGCACCGACGCCTGGGGCATCGGCGGTGTCGTCGGCGACGGACGCTACCGGCTGACCGGCCGACTGGGCCGGGGCGGCATGGCCGAGGTCTTCGCAGCCGAGGACGTCCGGCTCGGACGTACCGTCGCGGTGAAACTGCTGCGCTCCGATCTTGCCGAGGACCCGGTCTCCAAGGCCCGGTTCACGCGTGAGGCGCAGTCGGTCGCCGGCCTCAACCACCATGCGGTGGTGGCGGTGTACGACTCCGGCGAGGACACCGTGGCCGGCCAGACGGTTCCGTACATCGTCATGGAGCTCGTCGAGGGCCGCACCATCCGTGACCTGCTGCTCAACGCGGAGGCCCCGCCTCCGGAGCAGGCGTTGATCATCGTCTCCGGAGTGCTGGAGGCGCTGGCCTACTCGCACCAGCACGGGATCGTGCACCGGGACATCAAGCCGGCCAACGTGATCATCACGCACTCCGGTGCGGTCAAGGTGATGGACTTCGGCATCGCCCGTGCGCTGCACGGCGCGCAGTCGACGATGACCCAGACCGGCATGGTCATGGGGACGCCGCAGTACCTCTCCCCCGAGCAGGCGCTGGGCAAGGCCGTCGACCACCGCTCCGACCTGTACGCCACCGGGTGTCTGCTCTACGAACTCCTCGCACTGCGGCCCCCGTTCACGGGTGAAACGCCGCTTTCCGTGGTGTACCAGCATGTTCAGGACATTCCGGTCCCGCCGTCGGAGATCTCGCACGGGGTGCCGCCGGAGCTCGACGGGCTCGTCATGCGCTCGCTCGCGAAGGACCCGGACGACCGGTTCCAGAGCGCCGAGGAGATGCGCGGACTGGTCCAGTACAGCCTGCAGATGCTCCAGGTGCAGGGTGGTCACACCGGTACGTGGAACACCGGCCCGGTCGTGATGAACGACGGCCAGAACACCCCGCCCAGGGGCATGACCGGCTCCACCCGTGCGATGAGCCAGGGCGGATACCACGGGGACACGTCACAGGGCCCGATCCTGCCGCCGATGAACCCGGACGACGGTGGCTACGACGGCGGCAGCAGCCGGCAGGGCGGTGGCGGCCGCGGGAAGCTGTGGCTGTTCGTCGTCCTCGCGCTGATCGCCATCGGGGTGGGTGTCGCCATCGCGGTCAACGCGGCCAAGGGCAGCGGCGAGACGCCCAAGGTGCCGGTCACCTCGACCTCCAGCTCCCCCTCCCCGACGGAGACCTCGGCCTCGCCGACCGACGAGGAGACGACACAGGACACCGAGCAGCCGGGCAACTCCACCGGCGAGCAGCAGCAGCCTTCGTACACCCCGTCGTACACCCCGTCGTTCACCCCGAGCGAGACGACCGAGCCGACGCCCTCGGGCACGCCGACCGAGACGGGCACGGCGGGTACGAGCGGGGGCAGCACGGACGCGGGCACCAGCACGGGCACGGACGCGGGCACGGACGCCGGTGCGGACGCGGGCGCGGACGCGGGCGCCGACGCGGGTACGGACGCGGGTACGGACGCCGGTACGGGTGCGGACGCCGGCGCCGACGCCGGGGTCACCTCCGGGACCAGTGCCGGAGCCGCCGCGGGCGCCGGTGGTGGCACCCCGTAACCCTCACCCCGTAACCCTCACCCCGTGAACGCGTCGCGTACCGCCTCGTACTCACGGGTCCACCAGACCGCCAGGGCCGACACCGCAGGGAACTGCGGGTCGGCCCTGCGGTCGTTCAGGCAGTAGCGCCAGTGCAGTATCCAGAAGTCGTTGAGCCGCTCCCACCACACCCGGTGCACCGCCGCGGCCAGTTCGTCCGCGCCCGCGCCGGCTGCCCGCCGGTAGGCGCGCGCGTAGGCCCGCACCTTCCCCAGCTCCAGCTCTCCGGCCGGCTGCACGAAGAAGATCGCCGCGGCCCGTACCGCCTCTTCCGCGCGGGGCTGCACCCCCAGCCGGTCCCAGTCCAGGATCGCCACCGGTTCGGCGCCCCGGTAGAGGACGTTCAGCGGGTGGAAGTCGCCGTGCACCCACCCGGTCGCCGGGCCGTCCGGGGCGGGCGGCCGGCGGTCCGCGTGCTGTTCCAGCAGGGTGCGCCGCTCCAGCAGCCGGTGTTCGGCCAGTTCGTCGAAGGAGTCCCGGGGCCGGCGGCCGCGCGCTGCGGTCAGCAGCTCGTCGATCAGCGTGAACGTGTCGGAGGCGTCGGGGCTCGCATGGCAGGCCCGCCCCCCGGCCCCCGAGCCCGCGTCCATCACCTGCTCAAGACCTGTGTGTACGGCTCCGAGCAGCGCCCCGAGACGTAACGACTGGGCGACGGTGAGCTGGGCGCCTGCCCGGTGCAGTCCGTCGACCCAGGGGTGCAGGGCGTAGCAGCGGCCGCCGATCTCGGTGACGGTGTCCCCGTCGCTGTCCACGACGGGCGGCGCGACGGGCACTCCGAGTGACTGGAGACGCTGGGTGGCCCGGTGCTGGCGGACGATCGTGGCGCGGTCGCCGGTGGAGTCGTCCAGATGATGCTTGAGGAAGTACGAGCCGCGGGTGGTGGACACCCGGTAACCGTGGTTGAGCAGGCCCTGGGCGAGTGGCTTGCAGGTGAGCGGCTGGCCTGCGTCCGGGTAGCGGCGCAGCACCTCGCCGACCGGGGGAACAGGCGGGAATGTTACAGATGAGCGCGGCACTCGCCAGATGTTAGATCACGCTGCGTTGCGGATCTGCGGAGTTGCGTGGAAGTCCAGAGTGTGCACAGTGACGAAGTGCGGGTCGAGCCGGATGTAGGCCGGTGCGAAGGGCTCCCCGTTGACCTCGATCGGTGCGGGGCCGAAGAGCTCGCGCTGGGCGCAGGTCGGCTCGATGATCTGTGCGGGCCCGGTGAACTGCACGGACCACAGGTCGCGGCTGCCGGCCGAGGTGGCGGCGTTGTAGTTGTCCGCCCCGTACGCCACGACGGCGCCGTCGCAGGCGTCGTGGTAGCCGAGACCGCTGTGCATGCGCAGGACGACGCGGCCGTCGGTGACGATGTGCCGGGCCACCGTCAGGATCGGGAGGGCTCGCATACTCGTCGCCAGGCGGCCGTAGGGGACCCGGCCGAGCAGTTGGATCGCGTGGAGTTCCTCGGAGGACATGCCTTCCACTGTCCGTCACCGCGGGGGCGCACAGAAGAGGCCGCGGCCCCGGGTGGCACGGGACCAAAGTCCCGAAGATCACCGGGGGCCGCGGCCCCTTCCGTACGTCTGTACGGGTCAGCGCTTCTCGGCCTGGAGCCGCGCCACATAGGCGGCGGCCTGCGAGCGCCGCTCCATGCCCAGCTTGGACAGCAGGCTGGAGACATAGTTCTTGATCGTCTTCTCGGCGAGGTGGAGCCGCTCACCGATCACGCGGTTCGTCAGCCCCTCGCCGATCAGATCCAGGATCTTGCGCTCCTGGTCGGTGAGGCCCGCGAGTTTGTCGTCGCCGCGGCCCTTCTTTCCGTCGCGCAGCCGTTCCAGCACCCGCGCGGTGGCCACCGGGTCGAGCAGTGACTTTCCGGCCGCCACGTCCCGTACGGCATTCAGCAGTTCATTGCCGCGGATCGCCTTGAGCACATATCCGGATGCGCCCGCCATGATGGCGTCGAAAAGTGCCTCGTCGTCGGCGTACGAAGTCAGCATCAGGCAGTTGATGGACTCGTCCTGGGAACGGATCTCGCGGCAGACCTCCACTCCGCTGCCGTCCGGCAGCCGTACGTCGAGGACGGCGACGTCGGGCCGGGTCGCGGGGATCCGTACCAACGCGTCCGCGGCCGTACCGGCCTCGCCGACCACCTCGATGTCGTCCTCGACCGAGAGGAGCTCGTGGACTCCGCGGCGGACGACTTCGTGGTCATCCAGCAGAAAAACAGTGATTTTTCCTTCTTTGCGCACAAACGCAGTCTCACACACTCCCCTCTTCCCTGCCGGTGTCGGGCGGGATAACGTGCCGTTGTTCCGGCAGCCTGTAAGGCTGTTACCAGTGCTGTGACCAGCGAGAGTTCCCGAATTCTTCGATTTACTTGGATATCCAAGCAAAATCGCAGGTCAGGAAGGGTTTCGCAGTTGCGCGAAGCACTGGGTAACGTGCCTTTTAACAGGGCGCTCGCCGGGGCACCTGTCACGCCTGTTCCCGGACCGAGCGGCACCCACCCCGTGCACGGGTACGGACACAGGCGAGCCGCACTGGTCTCCCGGCAGACCCCGGGGGCCGGACCGACGGAGGAGCACGCACGTGACCGTGGAGAGCACTGCTGCCGCGCGTAAGCCGCGACGCAGCAGCAAGCGGACCAGCGCCGCGAAGACGCCACAGAGTTCCGGACCCGAACTCGTACAGCTGCTGACGCCCGAGGGCGTTCGCGTCGAGCACCCGGACTACTCGATCGACCTGACCGCGGACGAGCTGCGCGGTCTGTACCGGGACATGGTCCTGACCCGCCGCTTCGACGCCGAGGCCACCGCGCTCCAGCGTCAGGGCGAGCTGGGCCTGTGGGCCTCGCTGCTGGGCCAGGAAGCTGCTCAGATCGGCTCCGGCCGGGCGCTGCACGACGACGACTACGTCTTTCCGACGTACCGCGAGCACGGCGTCGCCTGGTGCCGCGGCGTCGACCCGACCAATCTGCTCGGGATGTTCCGCGGTGTGAACCACGGCGGCTGGGACCCGAACACCAACAACTTCCACCTGTACACGATCGTCATCGGCTCGCAGACCCTGCACGCCACCGGCTACGCCATGGGCGTCGCCAAGGACGGCGCGGACTCGGCCGTGATCGCGTACTTCGGTGACGGCGCCTCCAGCCAGGGCGATGTCGCCGAGGCGTTCACCTTCTCCGCGGTCTACAACGCCCCGGTCGTGTTCTTCTGCCAGAACAACCAGTGGGCGATCTCCGAGCCGACCGAGAAGCAGACCCGGGTGCCGCTCTACCAGCGCGCCCAGGGCTACGGCTTCCCCGGCGTCCGGGTCGACGGCAACGACGTACTCGCCTGCCTGGCCGTCACCAGGTCGGCTCTGGAGCGGGCCCGCCAGGGCGAGGGGCCCACCCTCGTCGAGGCGTTCACCTACCGGATGGGCGCGCACACCACCTCCGACGACCCGACGAAGTACCGGGCCGACGAGGAGCGCGTCGCCTGGGAGGCCAAGGACCCGATCCTGCGCCTGCGCACCTACATGGAGAACGAGGGCGCCGCCGACGAGGCGTTCTTCACCGCTCTCGACGAGGAGAGCGAGACGCTCGGCAAGCGGGTGCGCGAAGCCGTACGGTCCATGCCCCAGCCGGACCGGCTGGCCATCTTCGACCACGCCTACGCCGACGGGAACGCCCTCGTCGACGAGGAGCGCGCCCAGTTCGCCGCCTACCAGGCATCGTTCGCCGAGGAGGGCAAGTAGCCATGGCCATGGAAAAGATGTCCATTGCGAAGGCGCTCAACGAGTCGCTGCGCAAGGCCCTCGACACCGACCCCAAGGTCCTCATCATGGGTGAGGACGTAGGCAAGCTGGGCGGGGTCTTCCGGATCACCGACGGACTCCAGAAGGACTTCGGCGAGGACCGGGTGATCGACACCCCGCTCGCCGAGTCCGGCATCGTCGGCACGGCGATCGGCCTGGCGCTGCGCGGCTACCGGCCGATCGTGGAGATCCAGTTCGACGGCTTCGTCTTCCCCGCGTACGACCAGATCGTCACGCAGCTCGCGAAGATGCACGCCCGGTCGCTCGGCAAGATCAAGCTGCCGGTCGTCGTACGGATTCCCTACGGCGGCGGCATCGGCGCCGTTGAGCACCACAGCGAGTCGCCCGAGGCGCTGTTCGCGCACGTCGCGGGCCTGAAGGTCGTCTCGCCCTCCAACGCGTCGGACGCGTACTGGATGATGCAGCAGGCCGTGCAGAGCGACGACCCGATCATCTTCTTCGAGCCGAAGCGCCGCTACTGGGACAAGGGCGAACTCGACACCGAGTCCATCCCGGGCCGGCTGCACCGGGCCTCCGTCGCCCGTACCGGCACGGACCTCACACTCGTCGCCTACGGCCCGATGGTGAAGGTCTGCCTGGAGGCCGCCGCGGCCGCCCAGGAGGAGGGCAAGTCGATCGAGGTCGTGGACCTGCGGTCGATGTCCCCGATCGACTTCGACGCCATCCAGGCCTCGGTCGAGAAGACCCGCCGGCTGGTCGTGGTCCACGAGGCGCCGGTGTTCTACGGTTCCGGCGCGGAGATCGCCGCTCGCATCACGGAGCGCTGCTTCTACCACCTGGAGGCACCCGTGCTGAGGGTCGGCGGCTACCACGTCCCGTACCCGCCGGCCCGGCTGGAGGACGAGTACCTCCCGGGTCTCGACCGCGTGCTCGACGCCGTCGACCGCTCGCTGGCGTACTGAGGACGGGGACGTGACAACGATGACCGAAACTTCCAACGCTGCTCGCTTCCGTGAGTTCAAGATGCCCGACGTGGGCGAGGGACTGACCGAGGCCGAGATCCTCAAGTGGTTCGTCCAGCCCGGTGACACCGTCACCGACGGCCAGGTCGTCTGCGAGGTCGAGACGGCGAAGGCCGCCGTGGAGCTGCCGATCCCGTTCGACGGGGTGGTGCACGAGCTGCGGTTCCCCGAGGGCACGACCGTCGACGTCGGCCAGGTGATCATCGCGGTGGACGTCGCGCCGGGTTCCGGCGACGACGCCCCGGTGGCGGCCGCGCCGACGCCCGAGCCTGTCGTGGAGCCCTCGGAGCCCGAGGAGCCGAAGGGCCGTACGCCCGTCCTGGTGGGCTACGGCGTGGCCGAGTCCTCCACCAAGCGGCGCGCCCGCAAGGGCACGGAGGCGGCCCCCGCGGCGGCCTCCGCCGCGATCCAGGGCGAGATGAACGGCCACGGCCCCGCCGCGGTCGCCGAGAGCCGTCCGCTGGCCAAGCCGCCGGTGCGCAAGCTCGCCAAGGACCTGGGCATCGACCTGGCGACGGTCACCCCGACCGGCGAGGGCGGCGTCATCACCCGCGAGGACGTGCACGCGGCGGCGACGCCGGCGCCCGCCCCCGCACCGGTGCAGGCCGAGGCGGCGGTCGCGGCTCCGGTGGCGGCCCCGGCGGCGGCTCCCTCCGCCGTGACCGCGCGCGAGACGCGTATCCCCGTCAAGGGCGTACGGAAGGCCATCGCGCAGGCCATGGTCGGCAGCGCGTTCACGGCGCCGCACGTCACCGAGTTCGTGACCGTCGACGTGACGCGCACGATGAAGCTCGTGGCGGAGCTCAAGGAGGACAAGGACATGGCGGGGGTGCGGGTCAACCCGCTCCTGATCATCGCCAAGGCCCTCCTGGTCGCGATCAAGCGGAACCCCGAGGTCAACGCCGCCTGGGACGAGGTGAACCAGGAGATCGTGCAGAAGCACTACGTCAACCTGGGCATCGCCGCCGCCACCCCGCGCGGACTGATCGTCCCGAACATCAAGGACGCGCACGAGCAGACGCTGCCGCAGCTGGCCGCGTCCCTGGGCGAGCTGGTCTCCACGGCCCGCGAGGGCAAGACGTCCCCCGCCGCGATGGCGGGCGGCACGGTGACCATCACCAACGTCGGCGTCTTCGGCGTCGACACGGGCACGCCGATCCTGAACCCGGGCGAGTCCGCGATCCTCGCGGTCGGCGCGATCAAGCTCCAGCCCTGGGTCCACAAGGGCAAGGTGAAGCCCCGTCAGGTCACCACGCTGGCGCTCTCGTTCGACCACCGCCTGGTCGACGGCGAGCTCGGCTCCAAGGTCCTGGCGGACGTCGCCGCGATCCTGGAACAGCCGAAGCGGCTGATCACCTGGGCGTAGTGGCCCCGGCGGTACGTGTGTGAGGTGGGCCCGCGAGCTGTTCGCGCGGGCCCACCGGCATGTCCGTGACCGTGCCCGGAGCCGGGGGCGAGCTCGGCAAGGGGGATCGGGCGGGACCGGTCCTGCCGACGGCGAGCGCACCATCCCCGAACCGAAGAACGCCCGTTCGGATCCGGTACAACACCCCGTGCACGACCCGGCGGTGGTCCCGCCACCTGTCACAGCGCCGATTGCCCACCGGTAGCAGCGGCTCCGGCCGCTCCCATTGAGCATCCGTCGAGTCACCTCTGTCTCCCACGGTCCTGTCAACGACTGGACTGATCGTGGGGCGTCGCCCACCCTCCGGCGATGCCCGGCACCGACGGCTGAATACGGTGGAGGGGCCCGGTTGCATGAGAGGACGCGAAGACGTGGATGTGTACGAGGCCGTGGACAGTCGCCGGGCTGTGCGGGCGTTCAGCGATGAGCCCGTGCCCAAGGAGGTGCTGGAGCGAGTGCTGACCGCGGCGACGCGAGCTCCGTCCAGCGGGAATCTCCAGCCGTGGCATCTGTACGTCGTGACCGGCGAACCCTTGGCAGATCTCAAGCGGACCGCGACGACCAGGGCGCTGGCGGGGGACCCCGGTGACGAGCGCGAGTACCCGATGTACCCGGACCGACTGACCTCGCCGTATCTGGACCGCTTCTCCGCTGCGGCGGCCCAGCGGTACGAAGCGCTGGGGATTGAGCGCGACGACCCCGACCGGCCCAGGAAGATCGCCGTCTTGAACTCGGAGGCGTTCGGGGCGCCGGCCGTCCTGTTCTGCTACCTCGACCGAACGATGGGGCCCGGACAGTGGGCTGACGCGGGGATGTACCTGCAGACGGTCATGCTGCTGCTGAGGGCCGAGGGGCTGCACAGCTGCCCCCAGGTGATGTGGACCATGTACCGCAAGACCGTCAGCCGAACCGTCGGAGCCGATGACGGGCTCGTGCTGTTCTGTGGTATCTCAGTGGGGTTCGAGAAGGCGGGCGTGCCGCAACTGCGCACCGGGCGGGCGGACATGCCGGAGACGGTGAGCTTCATCGGAGTGTGACCGGAAGCCACGGCAGGCGGTCAGGAACGCCTGCGCCGGGTGTGCGTGACGCGTCCGTCAGGCCGCTCGCCCATGCGGCCGGGGCCGCCCCGGCGGTACTCGTCGCACCTACTTCGTGTCCGATTCCCCGGGGACTCCCCCCGGTGTCTCTGCCGGTTTCCGCACGGTGAGTTCGGCGAAGACCGTCTTGCCGACGGTGCGCGGTTCGACACCTCAGCGGTCGGCGAGCCGGGCGACGATGAGCAGCCCGCGCCCATAACAGTCGTCGGCGCCCGCCTCGCGGAGCCCGGGGAGCCGTTCCCCGCGCGGGTCGCTGACCTCGATGCGGAGGGTGGTCGCGGTGAGGCTGAGGTGCACTCGGAAGAGCCGGCCCCGCATGCAGCCGTGCAGTAAGGCGTTGGTCGCCAACTCGCTGACCAGGAGCGCGGCTTCGCCCGCGTGGTGGGGGTGGCCCCACTCGGTGAGCAGTCGCGCGGCGCGTCGGCGGCAGAGGGTGACGCTGCGGGCGGTGGGCGTGTAGTCGAGGCGGTCCTCGTGGAGTGGGGGTTGGGTCTCGGGGTCGGGCTCGGGCTCGGGGGCGTGGGCTGCTTGGGTCGCGGTCATGGTCGCGTGCCTCCGTTGTACGGGTGGTGGCGGTGGCGATGTCGCGCCTGCGTGGGCAGGGCGGTGCACTTCCGCCGGCCTGTGTCGCTGAGTGAGCGGCTGGGCCCCGAAGGTAGCGACATAAAGATCTCACGCTCAAGTGCTTCAGGAATATATTCCTCGAATGAGGTAACCGGGCATGCCCGAGGAGTAGTTGCTGGCAGACTGAGCACGATCAGCGGGAGGGCTACATGCAGACATCCGGAACTGTTACGCGCGCCAAGCAAGCCTCGACCGTGCTTGGTCGTCGCTTGGGTGGAGAGCTGCAACGTCTACGTTTGGCTGTCGGCCTGACGCAGCAGCAGGCAGCTGCGTACCTGAGCGCGACTGCGACCAAAGTCGTCAAGATGGAGAGCGGCTTGGTCCCCGTCCGTGATCCTGACATCCGGGCGCTCTGCCACTTGTACGGAATGACGGACGACAAGGTTCTGTCCGGCTTGCTGGACCTCGCGAAGACGGACCGAGACCGGCGCAAGGTCAAAGGCTGGTGGAATGACACCCCCACCCTGGCCACGCAGGTGGACTACATTGCCATGGAAGACGCTGCGACCAGGATCAGGCAGTGGCAAATGGCTCTTGTCCCGGGGCTGTTTCAGACGGCGGAGTACACCCGCGCATTGGGTGTGGCCAGCATTTCAGGCGAGGATCTCGACTGGATCGAGGACGTGGTTACGGGGCGTGCCAGGCGCCAGCAGCGGCTATATGCCGAGGTGCCGCTGCGAATCCATGCGGTGATCTGGGAAGCGGCACTTCGCCAAATGGTGGGTGGGCCTGCAGTCATGGGGCGCCAGCTGGTCCACCTGTGTCACCTGGCGGAACGGCCCAACGTCCACATCCAGGTCCTTCCCTTCCGGGTGGGAGCAAATGCAGGCATTGGCGGGCCCTTCAACGTTCTTTCGTTCGGGGAGAACGAGGCTGTGGATGTCGTGCACATGGATGCTCCTCGGTCAACGATCTGGGTCGAAAATGCGGAGGAGAGCGCTGAGTTCATCGTGGTGTTCAACCACTTGGTGAAAATGAGCCTGTCGCCACACGACTCGCTTCAGTTCTTGCACGGCATCACGAAGGAATTGACGGAATGATGACGTTCCAGTTCTCCAAGTCCAGCTACAGCACTCCTGAGCGCGAGTGCGTCGAGGTAGCCCGCAACATCCCCGGCACCGTAGCCGTGCGTGACTCCAAGGCCCCCGCCGGCCCCGTACTCCTCCTCGCCCCCACCGCATGGGACGCCTTCCAGTCGGGCCTGCGCCAGGCATAGGCTCCGGCCGGCCGGGCCGCAGCGTGGGGCCGCGTGTCCCGGAATTCCCGCGCGGCCCTCAGTAGTCCGCCGTCTCGGTCCACGGCCCCGGCAACGCCGTCCGGACGCCGTCCAACGCCTCCCGCGTCAGCGCGCGGACGTACAGCCACCCGAACTCCGACTGCTCGTCGGAGCGGTCCTCGTGCACCAGGACGTCGGCGCCCGCGTACCAGCGGTCCGCGTTGTCCCGGCCGCCGCGGGACAGCAGCGGCGGCATGCGCGTGAGCGACTGCTCCAGGCACGCGGCGTCGGGTGCCAGGGCCTCCCGGCGCCAGCCGCCCCAGTCGCCGCACAGCGAGTTCTCCGACATCACCGTCTCCACGCACGCCGCGGAGAAGCGGTCGGCGAACGGTTCCCAGTCGTCGCACGCCTGCGAACTCCCGTCGATCAGCACGGGCGGGTCGGCCTCCGCGATCCGGTCGAGCGGCACGGCCGTCCGGTACAGCCAGAACTTCTCCGCCTGCCAGGTCAGAGCGGCGTCGTCCGCCTCCAACTCCTCGGGGGGCAGGAGCAGTCTCGACCCGTACAGCAGGTCGTGACGGCGTCCGAACCTGACGTACAACTCCCGCATCGCCTGCGGCAGTCGCAGCCCGAGCCGTAGCTCCGCGGCGGCGAGCTCGGCCTCAGGGAATCCGTCATCCGGCCCTACCGGAGCGCCGAGACGTGCGGCGAACCGTTCGATGAAACGCCAGGCCGCTGAGGGACCTGTGAGGGCTGCGGGAAGCTCTACCCGGAGATCGAAAGGCTGAGGCATCCGGACACCCTAGATCGTGACTCCACATGATCTTGAGTGGTGGATCACGGTTGGTTGCCTCCGAAGACGACTGGGTCCTTCGTGGTCCTGGACGGCGCACGAGAAGCGTGCCTTCGACAGCGCGGGCATCCCGCCCCACATCCGTACACCCGTGTTCACCGGGGAGGAGTTCGCAACGGACAGCGACTCGGCCTTCGACGCGGCGGTCGTGGCGCTCCGGGAGCAGAAGCTGTCGTGAGACGCCACGCCCCATCCGGTGTGTTTGGTTACGGGTCTGTCCCAGCGGGCGGCAGCCGCGACGGAGTGCGGAATCGTGGCGGGAAGTGCCCTCCCGGCAGGCCTGGCGGCGTGTTCCGGTGCGGCGCAGCCCGTGCGGAGGGGTGTGGGGGCGGGCTGTACGTGTAACAGGCATGTCTTAGGCGGTGGTTCGGCGGAACGGTGCGGCGGGGCGGCCGCTCTTGTTGATCAGTAACGCTCGCTCGTACCCGACACGTACGGAGCGGCCGGTCCCGTTCACCGATGCTGAGGAAGAAATGATGCGCGCTCACAGGATCACCTTCGCCGCCCTGGTCGTTGCCGCCGGTCTCTCGCTCACCGCCTGCCAGAACGGCGACGACGGTGCGGCGGCGAGTGACCCGTCGTCCGGGTCCTCGGCCTCCGCCGCGTCCTCCTCGGGAGGCGGTTCGGGCTCGGGCGGTTCGGATCAGGACAGCGGGAAGGGCTCCGCCGGGACGGACTCCGGTGGGAACACGGCTGCGCCGGCCGACTCCGACTCCGGCTCGGGATCCGGCTCCGGTGACAAGGGCACGGCGGCCAAGTGCACCACCGACGGGCTGAAGATCACGGCGCAGGACGGCTTCATCGACGGAGACCCCGATGGCAGCGTCGTGGTGGGGCTGACGAACAGCAGCGGTGCGGACTGCGTGGTCTCCGGGTTCGCCGGAGTCGACCTGAAGACCAACGCGGGGACGATCTCCGCCACGCGCAAGGGGGAGCCCGGTGACCCGTACATCCTCAAGAACGGCAAGGAAGTCGACTTCTACGTCAGCTACCCGCTCAACGAATCGGGTGGCTCCGGTGTCCGCATCACCGGGCTGGTGGTGACCCCGCCGAACGAGACGAAGTCGGTCACCCTCGACTGGCCGGGCCAGGGCTCGCTGCCTGTCACGGACGGCTCCGGCTCCCCGGTGCTGGTGGGCCCGATCGGCAGCGCCGGCCAGGGCGGCTGACCCGTACGGTTCGGGCGCGGTAGGGAGTCAGGCCCCAGGCCGCTCCGCTGGGGTAGTCCCCCGGGTCCGCCCTGACGACAGCGCCTCCCCGCGACGGGGGCAGGCCGGATGGGCCGGCCGCCGCTTCGCTGGTGGGATGGGCGCTACCCCCGGATCCGGGCGCTGAAGGCCCCGGACCGAGGGCGGAAATGGGGTCCCTCATGCAGGTGTTACGAAGGCGCCGGCCACGACTGCTCGTCCTGACCGGCCTGGCCGCGCTCCTCCTTGCCACATCGGGCGTCCCGCCGGCCGCCGCGGATCCGCAGTACGCCGATCCGCTCCAGCGGCGGGTGGACGCGATCCATGACACCGGCGTGGTCGGTGTGTCCGCCGAGGTGACGTCACCGGGCACACGGTCCGTCGCGCGGGCCGGGACGGCCGAGACGGGTACCAGGAAGCCGATGCCACGCAACGGCAGGTTCCGGATCGGCAGCGCCACCAAGACGTTCACCGCCACCGTCGTGCTGCAACTCGTCGGCGAGGGACGCGTGTCCCTGGAGGACACCGTCGAGCGGTGGCTGCCGGGAGTGGTCACGGGCGGCGGCCCCGACGGCAGTTCCGTCACCGTGCGGCAGCTGTTGCAGCACACCAGCCGGATCCCCGAAGTCCTGCCGGAGATAGCCGCGTTGGGCAGTGCCGACGGGTATCGCTCCGAGCGGTTCCGTACGTACACCCCGGAGGAGCTGGCGGGGCTGGCGATGGGGCGCTCGGAGGACGTGTCGACCGAAGCCGCGTGGTCGTACTCCAACACCAACTACATCCTCGCCGCGATGATCATCCGTGAGGTGACCGGCCGGAGCTGGGACCGGGAGGTGGCGGACCGGATCATCCGGCCGCTGGGCCTGAGCGGCACCAGTACGCCCGGCACCTCGCCCTTCATTCCCGGCCCCCACGCCCGGGCCTACACCGCGTTCGGCACCGGCACCGGCATCGACGTCACGGCGCTCAACGCGAGCATGGCCGTCGGATCCGGCGCGGTGATCAGCACCACGCACGATCTGAGCCGGTTCTACGCCGCACTGCTCGGCGGGCGGCTGCTGGAACCGGCGGAGCTGGACGAGATGACGGCCACGGTGTCCGCGCCCGGGATGGGGGTCAGGTACGGACTCGGTCTGGGCGAGATCCCGTTGCCCTGCGGCGGCACGTACTTCGGCCACCCGGGCGAACTGCTCGGCTACCGCACCTGGGCGGGCATCACCCGGGACGGGTCCAGGACAGCCGTGGTGTACGCCACGAGTGACGGCGGACCCGACACCCAGGGAGCCATGAGGGCACTCGTGGACCAGGAACTGTGCCGGACCGGCTCCTGAGGGCGGCGCGTGCGTGGACCGTGCGTCAGGCGTTCCGCGGTGTCCGCGCGGACCCGTTGCCGGTCGTCGGCTCACCGAGCGCGTCTCGGGAACGGTGCGGTCCCCGGCTGCCGCGGCCCGGCTGCCGGAGGCCGATGGCGACGCCCGCGGTGACCAGCAGCGCACCGATGACGTCGGCGGGGCCCGCCCCGCCGAGGCCGAGTGCGACGGTGGTGAGCAGGGCGCCCACGGGTACGAGGCCGGCGAAGAGGCCCGCGCGGTCGGCGCCGAGGCGGCGCAGCGCGTCGTACCAGAGGAAGAACGCGGCCGCGGTGACGATCGCGCCGAGGTAGGTGAAGGCGGCGGCCTCGCCGGATGAGGGCAGCCGCAGGGCGCCGGGACCTTCCAGGGCGAGGCTCGCGGTCAGCAGCAGGGGCACGGACAGAGCGGCGGGGTACGCGGCGACCCGCAGGGGGCCGATCCTGGGCAGCAGCGGGACGGCGAGCAGGGAGAAGGCCACCTCGCAGACGAGCGCGCCCAGGGACAGGAGGAGGCCCTGCGGGCTGCCCGAACCGAGTCCGGCGGCGACGGCCGCGCCGAGCGCGACCACGAGCGCGGCGCCGACGGTGTGCGGGGCCGCGCGGCGGCGCTCCATCAGCGGCCCGACGAGGGCGAGAACGAGAGGTACGGCTCCGACCACGGTGCCGATCATGGCCGGTCCGGCATGCCGGGTGGCTGCGACGAGGAAGAGGTTGAAGCCGGCCAGGCCGGTGGCGGACAGTGCGGCCAGGAGCACGAGGTCACGTGCGGTCGGTCGGACGCGGGGGAGCCGCTGGTGGCGTACGACGGCGAGCAGGATCGCGGCGGCGAGCGCGTAGCGCAGGGCCTGTCCCGCCAAGACCGGATAGTCGGCGATGGTGGCGGAGACGGCCGTCGAGGTACCGACGAGCAGCATGGCCGAGGCGGCGCCGGCGGAGGCGGATCTCATGCGGCGTGCTCCCGCCGCGTGGGGGCGTCGGCCGACGGTGTGGCCGACGGGGCGTCGGCCGTCGGGGCGGCAAGGACCTTGCGGGTGACACGTTCGGCGATGGCGGCGACCAGGGTACGGGGGCGACGGGGCGTCAGATGGGCTCCGAGGGCGTTGCCGAGTCCGGGGGCGACATAACCGCGGTCACGGTCCAGCGCGCGCAGGGCGGCGCGTACGACGGGCTCCGGGGTGGTCATGGAGCCCGTGACGGCCGCCTTGCGGGTGCCGATGGTCTCGAAGAACGCGGTCTCGACCGGTCCGGGGCACAAGGTGAGCACGCGGATGCCGCGCCGGCGGTACTCCTGACGCAGGGCGAGGCCGAAGCTGAGGACGAAGGCCTTGGACGCGCCGTAGACGGCGAAGTACGGGGACGGCTGGAAGGCGGCGTTGGACGCGACGTTGAGGACCGCGCCGCTGCCGCGCTCCAGCATGCCGGGCAGCAGCAGGTGGGTGAGGTCGACGAGGGCAACGACATTCACCATGAGCTGGTCGTGGTCGCGGGTCCGGGCGATGTCCTCGAAATGGCCGCAGGTGCCGAAGCCGGCGTTGTTGACCAGCAGATCGACGTGCAGGCCGCGTTCCGTCAGCTCGTCGCCGATGCGGCGGGCCGCGTCCGGCTCTGCGAGGTCCTGGACGAGTACATGGGCGCGGACGCCGTGCTCGGCGACCAGCCGATCGGCGAGCGCGGCGAGCCGGTCGCCGGAACGCGCCACCAGGATCACGTCGCGCCCCTGGGCGGCGAGCTGCTCGGCGAACTCCGCGCCGAGGCCGGACGAAGCTCCGGTGATGAGGGCGGTGCTGTGCATGAGTTCCTCCTGCGATCGGTGGCAACTGGGACGTGACAGTACTAGTAATCCGAGGAACTGCAACAGGGATGATGCAAATATCGTCAGGACTGCATCCTCGTTGTACTGTGTTTCAGGACAAGTGGCCGAGTGGGAGGCGTAATGGGCGAGATGCCGGTACGACCGTTGCGGGCGGACGCGGAGCGCAGTGTGCGGGCGGTCCTGGAGGCGGCGGAGCGGGTGCTCGCCGAAGACCCGGGCGCGTCCATGGAGCAGATCGCCGCGGCCGCGGGAGTGGCCCGGACGACGATCCACCGGCGGTTCGCCAATCGGCAGTCGCTGATCGAGGCGCTGGCGCTGTCCGCGGCCCGCCAGCTCGCCCAGGCGGTGGACGACGGCAGGCCGGACACGGCGCCGCCGCTGGTGGCGATGCACCGGATCACGGCCAATGTGCTTCAGGTCAAGGGGGCTTGGGCGTTCGCCCTGGGGCTGCCGGCGGACCCGGACAGCGAGGCCGCCGTCCTCCAACAGGACATCGACCGGCGCTGCGTCGCCGTGCTGCAGCGGGCCCAGGACGAGAAGGTCATCGACGCGGCGGCCGATCTGGAGTGGGTGCGCCGGGTCTACTACGCGCTCATCGGGGAGTCCCTGCGCGGCGGCGCGGACGGCTCAGGCACGCAGGGGTCGGACCCGGACGGCGCGGACCCGGACGCGCTCGCCGCCCGCATCATCGACACCTTGTTGCGTGGTGCGGGGCCGCGGGCCGGGGGCGGGTGAACGCGAAGGTGCCCGGCGCATGCGGGGCCGCACGTGCCGGGCACCTTCGTACCGCTGCGGCACTTCCGTACCGCAGGGCTGTTTCCGTACGTCTGGGCTACTTCTTGAAGCCGTAGTCCATGAGCTTCTTCGCGTCCGCGGTGCGGGTCGTCTCCGAGGTGGAGGTCAGGACCGTACCGATGACCGTCTTGCCGTTACGGGTGGCGGCGAAGACCAGGCAGTACTTGGCCACGGCGCCCGAGCCGGTCTTGACGCCGATCGCGCCGCTGTAGGTGCCCAGCAGCTTGTTCGTGTTGGTCCACGACATGTAGCGGTAGCCGCCGGTCTTCGTCGTGACCTTCTGCTTCGTCGACTTCGTCTTCACGACCGTGCGGAACGTGGAGTACTTCATCGCGCTGCTTGCGATCTTCGTCAGGTCCTTCGGGGTCGAGTAGTTGGACCCGTTCCCTATGCCGTCGAAGGAGTCGAAGTGCGTGTTCTTCAGGCCGAGGGTCTTGGCCGTGCTGTTCATCTTGCCGATGAACGACTTCACCCGGGCCGCGCGCGTGGTGCCCGAGCCGAACTTGTCGGCCAGGGCGTACGCCGCGTCACAGCCGGACGGCAGCATCAGGCCGTACAGCAGCTGACGGACCGTGACCTTGTCGCCCACGATGAGGCGGGCCGAGGACGCGCCCTTCGAGACGATGTAGTCGCTGTACGCCTTCTGGATCGTGACCTTGGAGTCCAGGTTGAGGCCCTTCGTGGCCAGCACCACCCGGGCGGTCATGATCTTCGTCGTGGAACCGGTGGAGCGACGGGTGTCCGCAGCCTTGCTGAACAGGGACTTCCCCGTGCCGTTGTTCATCACGTAGCCGCCCTTGGCGACGATCGTGGGAGTCGGCGGAGTGGCGGCCTGTGCCGTGGAGGCGAACGCGCCGCCCGCGATGACGGCACCTGCGGTGAGGGCCACCGTCGCGGTAGCGGATACGCGCCTTATGCGCTGAATGCCGAGTTTCAAGTTAAATGCTCCAAATACCCCTGGAATGCGGCCACATAGAGGTGCCGCGCGCTGATGAGACTTATGGGGCCGGTAAATGGTTGTGGCGCAGGAGGGGGCATTTTCCTACGGAATCCGGGGGCCTGGATTCCGGTCCGCAGGTGAGTGCGGGTGTCCGTGCGGGAGTGCGGGTGCCCGTTTCGTGGCACGGGCGTCGGTGCCGGGGGCGGGAGTGCGGGCGTCCGCATCGTGGAACGAGTCCCTCGATGCGTGCATGTTGTATCTATGCTGTGTGCATGCCTGCCCCAGCCCCGTCCCCCGTCCGCCCGCCCGTGAAGCAGCCACCCGCCGCCGAGCGCGTCTACACCCATATCAAGGAAGCGGTCCTGGACCGCCGCTACGAGGGCGGGACGCTGCTCACCGAGGGCGATCTCGCAGAGGCCGTGGGGGTTTCCCGTACGCCCGTGCGCGAGGCGCTGCTGCGGCTGGAGGTCGAGGGGCTCATCAAGCTCTACCCGAAGAAGGGCGCCCTGGTGCTCGCCGTCTCCGCCCAGGAGATCGCCGACGTCGTGGAGACCCGGCTGCTGGTCGAAGAGTTCGCCGTGCGCAGGGCCGTGCCCGCGTCGGCGAAGCTGATCGCCCGCCTGGAGGAGCTCCTGGAGGAGCAGCGGCGGATGTCCGATGCCGGCGATCTGGCCGCCGTCTCCGTGAAGGACCGTTGCTTCCACGCCGAGATCGTCCGCCACGCGGGCAACGAGATCCTGTCCCGCCTCTACGACCAGCTGCGCGACCGTCAGCTGCGGATGGGCGTCGCCGTCATGGAGGCCCACCCGGGCAGGATCGCCGCCAACATCGCCGAGCACGGTGAGCTGCTGGAGGCGATCAGAGCCGGTGACGCGGACGGTGCCGCGCAGGTCGTCCGCCGCCATGTCAGCCGGGTCAAGGTGCTGGTCCGGGGTGAGGACCGGTGAGCTCCGCCGCCGCCCCCACCCTGTCCCTGCCCGGTGACCCGCCCGGCGGCCGGCGTGCCGCCTGGGTCTGGGGCATCGGTGTCGCCGTCTACTTCGTCGCGATCATCTTCCGCACCAGCCTGGGCGTCGCCGGCCTCGACGCCGCCGACCGCTTCGACGTCAACGCCTCGGCGCTCTCCACCTTCTCCATCCTCCAGCTGCTCGTCTACGCGGGCATGCAGATACCCGTCGGCCTGATGGTCGACCGGCTCGGCACCAAGAAGGTCCTCGCCCTCGGGGCGGTCCTGTTCACCCTCGGACAGCTCGGCTTCGCGCTCTCCCCCTCGTACGGCACCGCGCTGGCCTCCCGCGCCCTGCTGGGCTGCGGCGACGCGATGACGTTCATCAGCGTGCTGCGGCTGGGGGCGCGCTGGTTCCCGGCCAGGCGCGGTCCGCTGATCGGGCAGGTCGCCGCCCTCTTCGGCATGGCGGGCAACCTCGTCTCCACACTGGTCATCGCCCGGTCCCTGCACGGTCTGGGCTGGACCACCACGTTCGTCGGCAGCTCGCTGGCCGGGGTCGTGGTGCTGGTGCTGCTCCTGCTCTTCCTCAAGGACCACCCCGAGGGATTCGAGCCGCCGCCCGCGGAGCACGCCGGTGCGACGTACGTGCGCAGGCAGATCGCCGCCGCCTGGCGGGAGCCCGGCACCCGGCTCGGGATGTGGGTGCACTTCACGACGCAGTTCCCGGCCATGGTGTTCCTGCTGCTGTGGGGCATGCCGTTCCTGGTGGAGGACCAGGGGCTGAGCCGGGGGACCGCGGGGGAGCTGCTCACCCTGGTGGTGCTCTCCAACATGGCCGTCGGCCTCGTCTACGGGCAGGTCATCGCCCGCCACCACGCGGCCCGGATTCCGCTCGCGCTGGGGACGGTCGCGATGACGGCCCTGCTGTGGGCGTCGGCCATCCTCCACCCGGGGGACCACGCCCCGATGTGGCTGCTGATCACGCTGTGCGTGGTGCTCGGCGCCTGCGGGCCCGCCTCGATGATCGGCTTCGACTTCGCCCGCCCGGCCAACCCGCCGGAGCGCCAGGGCACCGCGTCGGGCATCGTCAACATGGGCGGCTTCGTCGCCTCCATGACCACGCTGTTCGCCGTCGGTGTGCTGCTCGACGCGACCGGTGACAACTACCGCATCGCGTTCGCCTCGGTCTTCGTCCTGGAGGCGCTCGGTGTCGTACAGATCCTGCGGCTGCGGCTGAAGGCCGCGCACCGGGAGCGGGAGCACCATGTGATCAGCCGTGTGGAGGCCGTGCACGTGCCCGTCTGACTCCGGAAACGGCGGTGCGCCCGTCCCCCCTGCGGGGCGGGCGCACCGATTGCCGTGGCTACGGGGTGACGGCGAAGTTCTGCAGGATGGCGGCGGCCAGATCCTGATCGCCCTCGGCCTTGACGCGGTCCGCCACCGCGTTCGCCCGCACCCGCCCGCAGGCCAGCCGGACGTACGTCTCCCAGTCCATCGCCAGCGTCACCGCGGGGCCCAGCGACGGTGCGCCGTCCACCGAACCGCGGCCCTCCGCGTCGACCCTGACCGTGCGCAGGAACTCCACCGGCCCGTGCACGTCCAGCACGATCGCGGAATTGGGCGGTGCGCCCGCGTCCTTGGCCACGACCTTCGGCAGTGCCAGGAGCAGCGTGTCCCGGACGATCGTGGCGCCGGGGGAATCCAGGTTGCCGGGCTTGCCCAGCGTCGTGCGCAGGTCCTGCTCGTGGACCCAGACGTCGAAGGCGCGCATGCGCAGCGCCAGTTCGAGGGTCTGCTCGGTGCCGAGCGGCGCCCGCGTCATGGTCTCCGGGTCACGCGTCTCGTTGCGCAGCTGACGGGACCGGCGGATGATGGTGTACTCCAGCTCGGAGGTCATCTCCGGTGCGGTGTGGTGGCGCCGCACGTCGACCTGCATCTCCATGTAGCGGGCGAAGTCGCTCTGCACATGGAAGAGATCGCGCGGAAGTGTGTGGATGGGGCGCGGATCGCCGAGCTGCTCGCACTCCATGCCGATGATGTGGGAGACGATGTCGCGCACCGACCAGTTGGGGCATGGCGTACGGCCGTTCCACTCCCCCTCGGTGAGCGGGCTCACCAGCTCGGCTATCGACTCGATGGAGTGGGTCCAGGCGTCGGCGTAGGTCTGGAGGCTGGGATGGACGGTCACGGGACCCCTCGTGCGGTTCTGCGGTGCATGGGCTGGAGAACTGGGCTCGGACGGCGGGCTGCGGGCTGCCGGGCGGTGAGGTTCGGTCGTTCGGACCGAGCGGGTATCGGGGGGCGGCGTCGCGGTGCCGGGTGCGCAGATCTGCGGCGTTGTCGTCAATCACCATGGCTCCGCCATGCCTCGATCCTCCGCCCTGCAGCTGCACGCACCCAGCGCCGCTCCTTCTCCCGCTCCCCGATGCCCGGTCGGTCCAAGCTACGCTGCGAGCAGGCACCCCGGCAGTGCTTTCGTGTGACGATCGTAGGCCCGTGTTGACGGCTCGAATGCCAGGACGGTGGTAGTGTGCGCGCCTCCCTCATCCAGATCGCAGTAGACCCGGACGAATCCGTCAATGCCCGCAGGGAACGCGCGGCTTCACTCGTCGCGGCCCAGCAGGGCGCGGATCTGGTGGTGCTGCCCGAACTCTGGCCGGTCGGGGCCTTCGCCTACACGGCGTTCGAGGCCGAGGCCGAACCGCTGCACGGCCCCACGCACGAGGTGATGGCCAAGGCCGCCGCCGACGCCGGGGTCTGGCTGCACGCGGGCTCCTTCGTCGAACGGGCCGACGACGGCACGCTCTACAACACCACGCTCGTCTTCACGCCCGAGGGCGAGCGGGCTGCCGCCTACCGCAAGGTCCACCGTTTCGGTTTCGACAAGGGCGAGGCGGTCATGATGGGCGCAGGCGACGAGCTGGTGACGCTCGCCCTGCCGCAGACCACGCTCGGCCTCGCCACCTGCTACGACCTGCGCTTCCCGGAGATGTTCCGCGGTCTCGTCGACGGCGGCGCCGAGACCCTCGTCGTCGTGGCCGGCTGGCCCGAGCGCCGGCGCGCCCACTGGTCGCTGCTCACCCGGGCCCGGGCCGTCGAGAACCAGGCCTACGTCCTGGCCGTCGGTTCCGTCGGCACCCACGCCGGGGTCCCGCAGGCCGGGCACAGCATCGTCATCGATCCCTGGGGCGAGGTGCTCGCCGAGGCGGGCGCGGACGAGGAGGTGCTGACCGTGGAGTTCGACCCGGCCAAGGTCGCCACCACCCGGGAGCAGTTCCCCGTGCTCAAGGACCGCCGGCTGGGGCTCGCCCCGCCGACGGGCCCGGTGTAGCCGAGCGTCGCAACGGCCCCTGTTTCACGTGAAACAGGGGCCGATTTCCCGCGGAACAGGGGCCGCCCCTCAGCTCTCGTGCTCCTTCTCCGCGAGCACGATCACGCACACCGCCACCGCGATCAGCAGCCCCGCGTCGGCGTCCTCGCGCACGATGTCGATCCCGTACGTGTCCCGGACGGTGAGCCAGCGGCGCGAGATCTGGGCCAGCAGCTCCCCGTCGTAGTCCACCGCGAACTCGCGGTCCAGGATCTTGCCGCTGACATCGAGCTCGGTCCCGTCCACCAGCGTCACCCGGTAGTGGTTGCGCAGCAGAGACAGCCGCTTCCGCTTGACCTTGGCGAGCTGCTCGCCGTCCCGCTCGATGAGCATCGTGTCGCGCAGGCTGAGCAGCTTCTGCTTGATCTCGACGACGAGCCGGCCCTGCGCGTCCTTCAGCTCGAAGGTGTCGCGCACCCGCATGGCCTTGCCGTCGACGAGGAAGACCTTGCGGCCGTCCGCGTCCTCGATCCAGTAGTCGTCGCCGATGCCGAACAGTCGCTCACGTACGAGAAGTCTCATGGCTCACAGGTTCCCCCCGCCCTCCGTGGAATGCGTGGACGCCACGGTGATGTTGACTGTTCTCATGGCAACACGAGCGCGCGTCAGGGCCCCCGAACTGATCGGCAAGGGCGGCTGGCTCAATACAGGCGACCGGCAGTACACCCTCGCTGACCTGCGAGGACGAATTGTGATCTTGGACTTTTGGACGTTCTGCTGTGTGAACTGTCTGCATGTCCTCGATGAGCTGCGTGAGCTGGAGGAGAAGCACCGGGACACCGTGGTGATCATCGGCGTGCACTCGCCGAAGTTCGTCCACGAGGCGGAGCACCAGGCCGTCGTCGACGCCGTCGAGCGGTACGAGGTCCACCACCCGGTGCTCGACGACCCGGAGCTCGCCACCTGGAAGCAGTACGCCGTGCGCGCCTGGCCGACGCTCGTCGTCGTCGACCCCGAGGGATACATCGTCGCCCAGCACGCGGGCGAGGGGCACGCCCACGCCATCGAGAAGCTTGTCGAGGAGCTGGAGGCCGAGCACGCGGCGAAGGGCACCCTGCGCCGCGGCGACGGGCCCTATGTGGCGCCCGAGCCGGTGGCCACGCATCTGCGGTTCCCCGGCAAGGCCCTGCTGCTCGCCGACGGCGGCTTCCTGGTCTCCGACACCACCCGCCACCGCCTGGTCGAGCTGGACGCGGACGGCGAGAGCGTCCGCCGTCACTTCGGCTCCGGTGAGCGGGGGCTCGTGGACGACGGGCCCGACGACGTCAGGTTCAGCGAGCCGCAGGGGCTGGCGCTGCTGCCCGACGGGCGGATCGCCGTCGCCGACACGGTCAACCACGCGATCCGTGCCCTCGACCTCACGACCGGCCTGACGACCACCCTCGCCGGCACCGGCCGCCAGTGGTGGCAGGGGGCGCCCACCAGCGGCGCGGGCCACGAGGTCGACCTCTCCTCGCCGTGGGACGTCGCCTGGTTCGACGGCCGGCTGTGGATCGCCATGGCGGGCGTGCACCAGCTGTGGACGTACGACCCCGAGGGCGGCACCGTACGGGTCGCGGCAGGCACCACGAACGAAGGCCTCGTCGACGGTCCTGGGGCGGAGGCCTGGTTCGCCCAGCCGTCCGGGCTCGCGGCGACGGAGGACCGGCTGTGGGTCGCCGACTCGGAGACGTCCGCACTGCGCTACGTCGACCGGGAGGGCGCGGTGCACACCGCCGTCGGCACCGGGCTCTTCGACTTCGGCCACCGCGACGGGGCCGCCGCGCAGGCCCTGCTCCAGCACCCGCTGGGCGTCACCGCGCTGCCGGACGGTTCCGTCGCCGTCTGCGACACGTACAACCACGCCCTGCGCCGCTACGACCCGGCGAGCGACGAGGTCACCACGCTGGCCACGGACCTGCGCGAGCCCAGCGATGCCGTGCTCGTCGACGGCGATCTCGTGGTCGTCGAGTCAGCACGGCACCGGCTGACCCGGCTGCGGCTGCCCGAGGAGGCGGTACGCGTCGCGGACCGGGCGCACCGCACCCAGCGCGCGGCGACCGCCATCGCCCCGGGCACCCTCCGGCTCGACGTCGTCTTCCAGGCGCCGGCCGGCCAGAAGCTGGACATCCGCTACGGGCCCTCGACCCGGCTGCTGGTCTCCTCGACCCCGCCGGAACTGCTGGCCGGGGGCGAAGGGGCGGGCACCGACCTCTTCCGCGACCTGGTCCTCGCCGACGGCGTCACCGAGGGCGTCCTGCACGTCTCGGCGATGGCCGCGTCCTGCGACGACGACCCCGCGAACGAGTACCCGGCCTGCCACGTCCACCAGCAGGACTGGGGCGTCCCCGTCAGCGTGACCGCCGACGGGACCTCGCGGCTGCCGCTGGTGCTCGCGGGCATGGACGAGCAGGGCTGAACGCCTGCCGGGACGGGCGGCGGAACTCACCGCCCGTCCCGGCCGCCCTCACCTGTCGTCGGCGAGGCGGCGGACCGCTTCCTCGTGCCGCCGCACGTACTCCGGCGTCGCCGCCACCCGCAGCAGGGCATCGAGGGCCCGCACCGCGCCCTCGTCGTACCCGGCGCGTTCGGCCTCCGCGGCCGCCACGTCCAGCAGCAGGACCCCCTCGTCCTCCGCGCCGAGGGCGAGCTGCGCCTCGCCGCTGACGGTCGTCAGCAGCACCCGGCGGGCCACCTCCTCGTGCTCGGGACCGAGCTCGAAGGCGGCGCGGGCGGAGTCCAGGGCGTCCTGCGGGCGTCCTGCGGTGAGCTGCATGCGTGCGAGGTGCTGGAGGGCGAGCATCTCGGTGTGCGCGTCAGGTTCGTTCCTGGCCAGCTCCAGGGCCCGCCCGCAGCCCTCCAGTGCCACGTCGAGGCCACCCTGTTCGGCCTGGACGATGGCCAGGTTTATCAGGGCCGTCGCTTCGCCGAGCCGGTCACCGGCCTGTCGGGCGAGTCCGGGCGAGGGCTCCAGGAGGGCCACGGCCTCGGCGGTCCTGCCCTCCTCCGACAGCACCCAGCCCAGCAGATTGCGCACCCGCGACTCGGCGTACGGATCCTTGCGCGCGGCAGCCGCGGCCAGGGCCAGTTCCAGCATCGGGGCCCAGCCGTCCCGCGCCCGCCACACCACGTGCGGCCACTGGAGCAGGATGATCCGCCAGGCCCGGTCCTCCAGTCCGGCGGCGCGGGCGGCGGCGGCCGCCAGAGCAAGGTCCTCGCGCTCGGCCGTGAGCCAGTCCATGGCCGCGGCCCGGTCGGTGAAGTCCCGTACGGCAGCCGGCCGGTGGAAGCCGTCCGGCAGCACGAAGCACGGCTCACCGCCGGGTTCGGCCGTGTCCGCGGCGGCGAGCGCGGTGGCGATGTAGTGGTCGAGCACACCGGCCAGTGCGTCGGGCCCGGCCGCGGGGTCGAGCCCGCGGGCGTAGAGCCGCACCAGATCGTGCAGTATCCAGCGCCCGGGTCCGGCCTCGGTGACCAGATGGGCGGCGGCGAGCCGCTCCAGCGCGGCCGCGGCGACGACCGGGTCGCTGCCGGCGAGGGCGGCGGCCGTGTACGGGCCGAAGTGGCTGCCCGGATGGTGACCGAGCCGGGTGAAGTGGTGAACGGCGTCCGGCGGCAGTTGCTGCACGGTCAGCCGCAGCGCCGCGGAGACCCCGGTGTCCTCCACCGCGAGATACGTCAGCCGGCTGCGTTCGTCGGCCAGTTCGTCGGCCATGTCGGCGAGCGTCCACTGCGGGCGGCCCGCCAGCCGGGCTGCCGTGACCCGCAGGGCGAGGGGCAGTCCGCCGCAGAGCTCGGCCAGCCGCTGGGCCGCCACCGGTTCGGCGGCGACCCGCTCCTCGCCCAGCACCCCGGCCAGGAGCGCGGTGCCGTCGGGCGGTTCGAGCACGTCCAGCGGCACGGGGACGGCGGCGTCCGAGGCGATGAGCCCCTCCAGCCGGTGCCTGCTGGTGATCAGCGTGACGCAGTCGGCGCCGCCCGGCAGCAACTGCCTGACCTGGGCGGAGTCGCGGACGTTGTCGAGGACGACGAGCAGGCCGAGCCGGTCCGTCAGCGAGCGGAACAGTGCCGCGGAGCCGGCGACGGACTCCGGGACCCGGCGGGGCGCGACGCCGAGCGCGAGCAGGAACTCGCGCAGGACTTCGAGGGGGGTCGGCTCACCGGTGTCGCTGAACCCGCGCAGGTCGGCGTAGAGCCGTCCGTCCGGGAAGGCCGCGGGGGACCGGCGCGCCCAGTGCAGGGCCAGTGCGGTCTTGCCGACCCCGGCGGGCCCGGTGACCAGACAGACGGGTGCCTCGCCCGCCGCGGCCCGGGAGATCGCGGTGAGTTCGGCTCCGCGCCCGTGGAAACCGCGGGGAGCGCGGGGAAGCAGATCGGTGGGGTGCGGCGGGGTGCCGGGGAGCGCCACCGGGACGCGCGGGGAGCGGGACGGCACGGCGGGGGCGGCCACGTCGGTGAGTGCCTGGGCGGTGCCGGCACCGTCGTGGGTCCCGGGTTCGCGGCGGGCCGCGGGCGCCTGCTTGGAGCCGGGCCGCCGCTCGGCGGCCCGGGACAGCCCACCGTTCCCGGCGGCCGCCGGACCCGGCCCGCCCGGGGACCGGTCGTCCGCCGGGTCCGGATCGCCGCGCAGGATCTGCGCGTACGCGTCGGCAAGCTCGCGCCCCGGGTCGATGCCCAGCTCGTCGGCGAGCAGCCGTCGGGTGCGGTGGAACCCGTCCAGCGCCTCCGACTGACGTCCCGACCGGTACAGCGCCGTCATCAGGGCCGCGGCGAGGGACTCCCGCATCGGATGGGCGACGGCCTCGGCCCGCAGCACCGCCGCCGCCCGGTGGTGCTCCCCCAGCTCGGCGTAGGACCGGGCCAGTTGCTCGACCGTCGCCAGCCTGGACTCCTCCAGCGCGTGCGCGGCGGCCTGGAGCGGCCCGCTCGCGTACGTGCCGGTCAGCGCGGGCCCCTGCCACAGGGACAGGGCCTCCTTCAGCATGAGCACGGTGTCGGCAGGGCTGCGCTGTTCCCGGGCCAGCATCAGCAGTTCCTCGAACCGCTGGGAGTCCAGCAGGGTCTCCGGCGCCCGCAGCACGTACGCGTCCCCGAGCGTGGCCAGTTCGACCCCGTACGCCTCCGCGTCCGCTCCCATCAGCAGGGCGCGCAGCCGGGAGACATGGCCCTGGATGACGGTGCGGGCGTGCATCGGCGGGTCGTCGTCCCACAGGCAGTCCGTCAGCCACGCCATCGACACGGGTGTGTTGGCGCGCAGCAGCAGTGCGGCGAGCAGGCTGCGGCGCTTGGCGGGGCCGAGTGGCAGCGGTCCGGTCAGCGTTTCGACGCAGACCGTGCCGAGCAACCGGAACTCCACGAGCGGCTTCCCCTCCGGGTGTGACGCGCCCGGTTCCGGGTCACGGACAAGCGCCCAGAATATCGGGGATCGTGGGGCTGTGGTTCAGGGGTGCGCCCCGTCGGCGGGGCGGCCCCTGCCAGGTCACAGGCGGCGTTCGTCCTCGGACACGACTGTGGTGGTGGGCGGCACGACCATGCGGCGCCGGCGCATCACGCTCGCGTAGACGAAGACGCCGATGATGCCGACGATCATCATGATCCAGCCGACCATGTCGACGTTGACGGTGTCCAGTTCCCAGTCGGTCGCGAAGGCGAGTATCGCCCCTGCACCGATGAGGATGATGCATCCTCCGAGTCCCATGAGTTCTGCCTCCTCGACGGCCGGAAGCTCCGGGCCGTGTACGCAGCGGGTACCCGGTCCGTCCGCGCCCATGCTCCTGGGATCGGAGGCGCGGGCGCTGCTGTCGTGTGCCGGTGCTCGCCCCACGGCCTTCCGCGACACGTTTCAGGCGAGGGACATCCGCGTCGGGACGACGACGCCGTACGGGCCGGCGATCGTGGCGAGGGCGCCCAAGTGGAGCCGGCCGGAGTCCGGTTCGGCACCGTCGGCACTCTGGTCAGGGCGTTCCGCCGCAGGCTCGACACCACGCCGACCGAGTACCGGCGCCGGTACCGGACCGGCCGGGAATGACAGTGGTTCCCCTGCCGCACGTCGACAGGGGAACCACCGGGGGTGTGTCGTCAGCCGGCCAGGAAGGAGACCAGCGCGTTCGCCAGGTGGTACGGGTCGTCGGCGCCGCACAGTTCACGGGCGCTGTGCATGGACAGGATGGCCACGCCGATGTCGACCGTCTGAATGCCGTGCCGGGCGGCTGTGATCGGGCCGATCGTCGTGCCGCACGGCATCGCGTTGTTGGAGACGAACGTCTGCCACGGCACGCCCGCCTTCTCGCACGCCTCGGCGAACACGGCCCGGCCGCTGCCGTCGGTCGCGTACCGCATGTTCACGTTGACCTTGAGGATCGGTCCGCCGTTGACGACCGGGTGGTGCGTCGGGTCGTGACGCTCCGCGTAGTTGGGGTGGATCGCGTGGCCGGTGTCCGAGGAGAGGCAGACGGTTCCGGCGAAGGCGCGCGCACGGTCCTCGTACGTACCGCCGCGGGCGAACACCGAGCGCTCCAGGACCGTGCCGAGCAGCGGTCCGTCCGCGCCGGTGTCGGACTGCGAACCGTTCTCCTCGTGGTCGAAGGCGGCCAGCACCGGGATGTACGGGATCTCGGAGTCGGGCTGCCCGGCGACGGCCGCGAGCGCAGCGGTCGCCGCGTGCACGGACAGCAGGTTGTCCATGCGCGGACCGGCCACCAGCTCGCGGTCACGGCCCAGGTAGGACGGCGCCTCGACCGGGTGCGGCATCAGGTCCCAGCCGGTGATGTCCTCGGCGTCGACGCCCGCCTCCTCGGCGACGAAGCGGATGAGGTCGCCCTCCTCGACGTCGCCGAGTCCCCAGATGGGCTGCATGTGCTTCTGGCGGTCCAGCTTGAGTCCGTCGGTGTTGGCCGACCGGTCCAGGTGCACGGCCAGCTGCGGTACGCGCAGCAGCGGCCGGTCGATGTCGATCAGCCGGTGCGTGCCGTCGCGCAGTGAGATCCGCCCGGCGAGACCGAGGTCGCGGTCCAGCCAGGTGTTGAGGAGCGTGCCGCCGTAGATCTCCACGGCGATCTGCCGCCAGCCGTACGCGCCGGTGTCGGGCAGCGGCTTCACCCGCAGGTTCGGCGAATCGGTGTGTGCGCCGACGATCCGGAACGGGGTGTGCGCCCCGGCGCCCTCCGGCACGTACCAGGCCACGATCGCGCCGCCGCGCAGGACGTACTTCCCGCCGGTGGTTCCGTCCCAGGCCGCGGTCTCCTCGACCTGTCGGAAACCGGCCTTCTCCAGCCTCGCCGCGGCGCTCGCCACGGCGTGGTACGGGGAGGGGGCGGACATCAGGAAGGCCATCAGATCGTCGGTGTGGCCGCGGTCGAACCGGGGGGAGGAACTCATGTTCTTCACTGTAACCAGACCCGGCCGGGAGGATTCACCGTCGCCCCCTGCTTCCCGCGCAGCTATTGTCCGGGCAGCGCCGAGGACGGCTTTTCGCCGTTCTGTGCCTGCTGGGCCCGCTCGGCGAACATCGCCGCGAAGTCCTTCACCTCCTGGTCGGAGACGGCCTTCTCGCCCTGGGTGCCGGTGCTGATGCCGAGTACGGTCGTGCCGACCCGGACCTGCGCGATGGTGGCCGGCCCGCCCATCGTGCCCATCCCGGCGCGGTTGGCCACGTGCTCCGCGCCCGGATCGCCGATGTCGACCGGCACCGCGCCCACGCCGACCCGGTCCCCGCCGTAGTACTCGGCCAGTGCGTCGTAGGCGGCGTCGGCGGACTTCTCGTCCTTGTAGGCGAGCGTCCAGAAGTTGAGTGAGGTGCCGTCGGGCTTGCGTGCGTAGGCCGAGGCGCCCCAGTAGGTGATGTGGTCGCAGGCCGTCGCGCGCTTCTTCTTGTTCACCGACAGGCAGACCGACGGCGGGAACTCCGGGTTCGGCTCCTGGGCGTCCGGCTTCATCACGCTCCGCCAGCCCGGTACCGCCTTCGCGTCCGGCAGCACCGAGGTGACCTCCGCCTTGCCGAGTGCCTTCGCGCCGCCGCTGCCGCCGTCCCCGCCGCTGCAGCCCGCGAGCAGCAGCGCCGCCGCCACGGCGGCCGCTCCGCGTGTGTGCCAGTGCCGTTTCGTCATCGTCCGCTCCCCGTTCGGTGGTGTCCTGCGCCGCCCGGAGACCCTTCGTGCGGGGCCTGCCGGGGCGGAGTCCCTAGGCCGCGTCGAGTACCGACGAGGGTTCCTCGCCGTTCTGTGCCTGCTGGGCCCGCTCGGCGAACATCGCCGTGACGTCCTTGGCGAAGTCCTTGGCGGCCGGGTCGGCCACGCCCTTCGCGTCGGTCGCGGCGGTGCTGCCGACCCAGAGGATCACCGTGCCGACGCGGATCTGGGCGGTGAACCCCTCCGCGTGCCGGCCCGCGGCGCCGCCGGTGGCGCCGCGTTCCGCGCCCGGCGTGCCGATGTCGACGCTGCGGGTGCCGCCCTTGCTCCAGGTGTCCTTCCACAGACCGTCGTACGCGAGGTCGGCGTCCCGCTCCTCCTGGTAGGTGACCACCCAGAACCGGGCCTCGGCCTTGTCGTCGGCCCGCCGGAAGGTGACGGAGCCGAGGAAACGGGCCCGCTCGCATCCCGTCTTGCTCTTGTTCGGGCAGATGAGGTTCTTCGTCGCCCGGTCCGTCATCGGCGTGGTCGAGACCGGGCCGGTCATCGTCCAGCCGGGCATGGCCGGTGCGTCGGGCAGGACCGTCCGCATGCGGCTCTGGTCGATCCAGGCCGCCTTTGCGTCCTCGCCGGTGTCGGTGCCGGCACCGGTGCCGGTGCCGGAGTCCGCCGCCCCGCAGCCGGCCAGCAACAGCGTCGCCGCTCCGGCAGCCGCTCCCCGTACGTACCACCGCTTGCGCAGACCGCTCATGCGTCCGCCTCCCCTGGGTAACCGGCCCCCGCCGGGCCCGGATCGATCATAGAGAGGGCACCGCACAGCACCGCCACCCGGCAGCAAGTCCGGGTGGCGGTGGGGTGGTTGTGCGGAAAGACCCTAGAACGCGGCCTCGTCCAGTTCCATCAGGGAGTTGTCGACGGCCTCGGCGAGCGCGCGCTCGGCGCCGACGCCCGGCAGGATGTTCGCGGCGAAGAACTTCGCGGCGGCGATCTTGCCCTGGTAGAAGGCGACGTCCTTGGGGGAGGCGGTCGGCAGCTTCTCGGCGGCCACGGCCGCGCTCCTGAGCAGCAGGTAACCGACGACGACATCGCCGGAAGCCAGCAGCAGGCGGGTCGAGTTGAGGCCGACCTTGTAGATGTTCTTGACGTCCTCGCCGGTCGCGGTGAGGTCGGTGATCATCGTGCCGACGATCGCCTCCAGGTCCACGGCCGCCTTCGCGAGGTGGTCCAGCGCGCCGGACAGCTCCTCGTTGCCCTGGGCGCCCGCGAGGAACTTCTTGATCTCCTCGGAGAGCGTGTTGAGCGAGGCGCCCTGGTCGCGGACGATCTTCCGGAAGAAGAAGTCCTGGCCCTGGATGGCCGTCGTGCCCTCGTACAGCGTGTCGATCTTGGCGTCACGGATGTACTGCTCGATCGGGTACTCCTGGAGGTACCCGGAGCCGCCGAACGTCTGGAGGGACTGAGCCAGCTGCTCGTACGACTTCTCGGAGCCGTAGCCCTTCACGATCGGGAGCAGCAGGTCGTTGAGACCGTGCAGCGCCTTCGCGTCCTCGCCCGCGGCTTCCTTCTCCTGGATCGCGTCCTGGACGGAGGCGGTGTACAGGACGAGGGAGCGCATGCCCTCGGCGTACGCCTTCTGCGTCATCAGCGAGCGGCGCACGTCGGGGTGGTGCGTGATGGTGACCTTGGGGGCCGCCTTGTCCATGAACTGCGACAGGTCGGTGCCCTGGACGCGCTCCTTGGCGTACTCCAGCGCGTTGAGGTAGCCCGTGGAGAGCGTGGCGATGGCCTTCGTGCCGACCATCATGCGGGCGAACTCGATGATGCGGAACATCTGGCGGATGCCGTCGTGCTTGTCACCGATCAGCCAGCCCTTGGCGGGGTGCCGGTCGCCGAACGTCATCTCGCAGGTGTTGGACGCCTTGAGGCCCATCTTGTGCTCGACGTTCGTCGCGTACACGCCGTTGCGCTCGGCCAGCTCGCCGGTGGTCCAGTCGAAGTGGAACTTCGGGACCATGAAGAGCGAGAGGCCCTTGGTGCCGGGTCCGGCGCCCTCGGGGCGGGCCAGCACGTAGTGAATGATGTTCTCGGACATGTCGTGCTCGCCCGAGGTGATGAAGCGCTTCACGCCCTCGATGTGCCAGGAGCCGTCCTCCTGCTCGACGGCCTTCGTCCGGCCCGCGCCGACGTCGGAGCCGGCGTCCGGCTCGGTCAGCACCATCGTCGAGCCCCACTGCTTCTCGACGGCGATCTCGGCGATCTTCTTCTGCGCCTCGTTGCCCTCCTCGAAGAGGATGCCGGCGAAGGCCGGGCCGGAGGAGTACATCCACACGGCCGGGTTGGCGCCGAGCAGCAGCTCCGCGTAACCCCAGATCAGGGAGCGCGGCGAGGTGGTGCCGCCGATCTCCTCGGGCAGGCCCAGGCGCCAGTACTCCGAGTCCATGAAGGCCTGGTAGGACTTCTTGAAGGTGTCCGGGACCGGTGCGGTGTTGGTCTCCGGGTCGAAGACCGGGGGGTTGCGGTCGGCGTCGGCGTAGGAGTCGGCGAGCTCGTTCTCCGCGAGGCGGGCGACCTCGTCGAGGATGCTCTTCGCGGTCTCGACGTCCATCTCCGCGAACGGACCGGTGCCGTACAGCTTGTCGCGCCCGAGGACCTCGAAGAGGTTGAACTCGATGTCGCGGAGATTCGACTTGTAGTGCCCCATGGGAAGGCTCCGTAATCAATAGCAGTGGCGCGCAGCGCCCCGTGGAGGGGTGAGGATCGGGCGACGGGCTGGCGGGATACCGGTCTGCCGCACCGCCGGGGGCCTGGCTGGGCCCAGACGTATCAGCTGACCTCTACGATGATGCTACCCGTCAGTAATAAGACGCAACCCCTCAAGGGTGAGATGTGTCCGATTACTCTTTGCTCCATGTACGGCTACGACCAGAACCAGGGCGCACAGCAGCCGATGGGTGGCGGCTACGGCGAGCAGCCGCTGTATCCCGAACCCTCGCCGCCCTCGCTGGGCGACGCGGTACGGGCCTTCACGACCGGCTCGCTGTCCGCCGAGGACTTCCAGCAGATCTTCGCGACGTCGAAGGTGTACTGCCCGCGCGGCGACAATCCGGGCTTTCTCGCGCTGCACAACACCCAGCAGCCCGTGATCCCGATGTTCACCACGCTCAAGGAGCTGAGGCTGTACGCGGGCAAGGAGTCCAAGTACTTCGTGATCACCGGGGCCGAGGTGATCGACCTGCTGCCCACCGGCTACGGCTTCGTCCTGGACATGGAGGGTGAGCACCGCATGGTCTTCGACGCCAAGGCCGTGGAGCAGATGGTCGACTTCGCGATGCGCCGCATGTACGGCTGATCGACGCTTTCGGAGGGAGGGGCCCGTGCCGCCAGGCGGCACGGGCCCCTTTCTGCTGCTCCGGCGGGTGCGGGAATGGATGCCGCCTTGCAGGATGTTCACCATTCAACTAAATTGGTTTCAGAACAGTCCCCCGGAGGTGGCTCCCATGCCCGCAGTGACCGTCGAAAACCCGCTGACCCTGCCCAAGGTCGCCGCCGCCGGCGACGCCGTGGCCCGTCCCGTGCTCGCCGTGACCACGGCGCCGAGCGGGTTCGAGGGCGAGGGCTTCCCGGTCCGCCGCGCCTTCGCGGGGATCAACTACAAGCACCTCGACCCGTTCATCATGATGGACCAGATGGGTGAGGTGGAGTACGCCGCCGGAGAGCCGAAGGGCACCCCGTGGCACCCCCACCGCGGCTTCGAGACCGTGACGTACCTGATCGACGGCACCTTCGTCCACCAGGACTCCAACGGGGGCGGCGGCACCATCCAGAACGGCGACACCCAGTGGATGACAGCGGGATCCGGGCTCCTGCACATCGAGGCGCCGCCGGAGTCCCTCGTCCTGTCGGGCGGCCTCTTCCACGGCCTCCAGCTCTGGGTGAACCTGCCCAAGGCCGACAAGATGATGGCCCCGCGCTACCAGGACATCCGCGGCGGCCAGGTCCAGCTGCTCGCCTCGCCCGACGGCGGTGCGCTGCTCCGGGTGATCGCGGGCGAGCTCGACGGCCATGAGGGTCCGGGCGTCACCCACACCCCCATCTCGATGATCCACGCCACCGTGCGCCCCGGCGCCGAGGTGACGCTGCCGTGGCGCGAGGACTTCAACGGTCTCGCGTACGTGCTGGCCGGCCGCGGCACCGTCGGTGAGGAGCGCCGGCCCGTCCACATGGGCCAGACCGCGGTCTTCGGTGCGGGCTCCTCGCTGACCGTCCGCGCGGACGAGCAGCAGGACGGCCACACCCCGGACCTGGAGGTCGTGCTGCTCGGCGGGCGTCCCATCCGGGAGCCGATGGCTCACTACGGGCCGTTCGTGATGAACAGCCAGGCCGAACTGAAGCAGGCCTTCGAGGACTTCCAGGCCGGCCGCCTCGGCACGGTTCCCGCAGTCCACGGAATGTGAGCCCCGCAGCCGCCGTATGACGGTTCATCACTCGTACGGCGGCACGGACGGGGACACCGCCCGGGCGGCGTGGTCGGGTGGGAGAGTGCAGACTCCAGAGCCTCTCCTGCCCGATGTCGCCCGGCGTACGGCCGCGTGGTGCGGTGTCGTCCTGCTGGTGGCCGGTGTCGCCGCCGTCGCCATCTGGCTGTGCGTCACTCTCAAGACCGCGGTCACCCCGATCCTCCTCGCGCTGCTCGGCACAGCGCTCCTCGGACCGGTCTACCGGCGGCTGACCGCCCACGGGGTGAACCGTTCGGTGGCCGCCGGGTTCACGTGCGCCCTGCTCGTGGCCGTGGTCGGCGGCGCGGGCTACATCGTCGTCACCGCGCTCGTCGACAGCGGCGACCAGATCGTCCAGTCGCTGAAGGACGCCGGTCAGTGGGTCATCGACCACTTCGGCATCGCGGACGGCACGAATGTGGACGACCTCACGGCCAATGCCCGGAACCTCATCGAGAAGTTCGGCGCGAGCGCCGCGGGCGGAGTCCTCAGCGGCATCAGCCTGCTCGGTTCGCTCGCCGCGACCAGCGTCCTCGCCCTGCTGCTCACGTTCTTCTTCCTGCGCGACTCGGACCGGGCCGTGAACCTCGCGCACGCCGTCGCGCCGCGCGGCACCGGCGACCTGGTCGAGGCGATGGGGCGGCGGGCGTTCGAGGCCGTCGAGGGTTTCATGCGCGGGACGACGTTCATCGCTCTGATCGACGCGGTCTGCATCACGGTCGGCCTGCTGATCCTGGGGGTGCCCGGTGCGGTGGGGCTCGGGGCGCTCGTCCTCGTCGGCGCCTACATCCCGTATCTGGGCGCCTTCCTCTCGGGCACCGTGGCGGTCCTGGTGGCGCTGGCGGACCGGGGCCTGGTGATCGCGCTCTGGGCGCTCGGGGTCGTCCTCGCCGTCCAGGTGCTGGAGGGCCACATCCTCCAGCCGATGATCCAGAGCCGTACGGTCCAGATGCACCCCGCCACGATCATGATCGCGCTGACCGCGGGGGCGAGCGTGGCCGGTGTGCTGGGAATGCTGCTCGCGGTTCCGGTGTGCGCCGCGGTCTTCGGCATCATCGGCGAACTGCGCAAGGGCCGCACCGAGCCCCCGGAGGCACCCGCCCCGGACGCCTCCCCGAGCCCGTCCGGCGCCTGAGGCCCCGGCGCTACCGTTCCGGTTCCGCCTCCACCGACTCGTCCAGCTCGAACCAGATCGACTTCCCCGCGCCCTGCGGATCCACCCCCCAGGCATCGGCGAGCATCTCCATCAGCACCAGGCCCCGGCCGCTGGAAGCCATCTCGCCGGGCCGCCGCTTGTGCGGCAGCTCGTCACTGCCGTCGGACACCTCGACCCGCAGCCGCCGCTCCCCGTGCTCCCCGGTCGCCTGCGCGACCATCAGCGCGTCGCCGTCCGTGTGGACCAGCACGTTCGTGGCCATCTCGGACACCATCAGCACGGCCGAGTCGACCTGCTCCGGGTCCGCCCAGTCGTGCAGCATCTCGCGCAGCAGCAGCCGGGCCGCGGCGATCCGCTCCGGTTCGGCCTGGGCGATGGTCAGCGCGGTCCGCCGGGGCGCCGTCGGGTGCGCGGTGGAGGTCTCGCGCCGCAGCAGCAGGACCGCTATGTCGTCCTCGCGCCGGTCGGCGAGCGGCCCCGTCGTGTAGTGCGAGGCCGGCCCGTGCACGGCTTGCACCAGCTCGTCCGCGAGCTTCTCCAGATCGCCGTTGTGCCGCTCCAGGATCGGCCGGAGCCGGACCCAGCCGGTGGCCAGGTCGTGCCCGCCGGTCTCGATCAGCCCGTCCGTGCACAGCATGATCGTTTCTCCGGCTTCCAGCGTGATCCGGGTCGTGGGATAGTCCGCGTCGGCCTCGATGCCGAGCGGCAGCCCGCCCTCGGTCCGGCGGATGACGGCGGTCCCGTCGCCGGTCATGACCACGGGGTCGGGATGGCCGGCCCGCGCGATGTCGAGGGTGCCTGTGTCCGGGTCCGCCTCCGCGTACAGACAGGTCGCGAAGCGGGCCCCCGTCTGCTCGCCGTCCTCGTGGGCGTCGGTGAGCCCGGACAGGAAGCGCGAGGCGCGCGAGAGCACCGCGTCCGGGCGGTGCCCCTCGGAGGCGTACGCGCGCAGGGCGATCCGCAACTGGCCCATCAGCCCCGCGGCGCGCACGTCATGCCCCTGGACGTCGCCGATGACGAGGGCGATGCGGCCGTTGGGGAGCGGGATCATGTCGTACCAGTCGCCGCCGACCTGGAGGCCGCCCCCGGTCGGGACGTAGCGGGCGGCCACCGTCATCCCCGGGATGTCGGGCCCCAGGGACGGCATCATCGAGCGCTGGAGCCCCAGTGACAGCTCCCGCTCCGTCTCGGCGACCCCGGCCCTGGCGAGCGCCTGGGCGAGCATCCGGGCCACGGTCGTCAGCACCGAGCGCTCGTCCGGCGAGAACGACACCGGATGCCGGAACCCGGCCATCCAGGTGCCCATCGTGCGCCCCGCCGCGATCAGCGGCAGGAAGGCCCAGGAGCGGCGTCCGAACCGGCGGGCCAGCGGCCACGTGGCCGGATAGCGGTTGCGGTAGTCGTCGGCCGTCGGCAGATAGACCGCCCGCCCGGTCCGTACGACCTCGGCGGCCGGGTAGTCGGTCTCCAGCGGCATGTCGTTGAACGGGCCCTCGTCGCCCATGTTGTGCCCGTGGTGCCCGACGATCGTCAGCCGTTCGCCCTCGATCCCGAAGACCGCCAGCCCGTCCGGTGAGAAGCCGGGCATGGAGAGCGAGTAGGCCACCCGCAGCACCTCCGCCGTCGACCGGGCCTCGGCCAGCGCCCGTCCCGCGTCGAGCAGGAACGCCTCGCGGGAACGCCGCCAGTCGCCGGTGATCGGGGTGTGCACCCCCGTCGTGCCGGGCTGCGGTTCGGCGACCTCCTGGAGAGTGCCGACCAGCACATAGCGCGTGTCGTCGCCCTGCTCGGGCGGCAGCGGCTTGGAGCGGCTGCGTACGGTGCGCAGCACCCGGCCGCGCTCGTCCACGATCCGCAGCCGGGCCTCGGCGAGCGTGCCCTCGGCGACCGCGAGGTTCACCACCCCGTAGATCTCGTTCCAGTCGACGGGGTGGAAGCGGGAGCGTACTTCCGACTCACGGAAGACACCGGCCTCGGCGGGCAGCTCGAGCATCCGGGCCGCTTCCGCGTCCAGCGTGACCGTCCCGGCTCCGTTGTCCCAGCGCCAAAGTCCGGTCGCGGTCGCGGCCAGGACATCCTCGGTGCGCATTGCCCCACTTTAGACCGGCCTGTGCCTGCGGGGCAGCGCCGCGGGCCCGTCGGCGATCTTGATACGGACAATGACAATGAAACGGTCCGGTCGCGGGCGGTAGCCTGGGGTGGCTGAATCATCCCCCAACCGCGAAGACTGGATGAACGACGATGCATCGGTACAGGTCCCACACCTGCGGCGAGCTCCGCGCCTCTGACGTCGGCACCGACGTCCGGCTGAGCGGCTGGCTGCACAATCGCCGAGACCTGGGTGGCATCCTCTTCATCGATCTGCGCGACCACTACGGTCTGGTGCAGCTCGTCGCCCGCCCCGGCACCCCCGGCAACGACGCCCTGGCGAAGCTGACCAAGGAGACCGTCGTACGGATCGACGGCAAGGTCTCCGCCCGCGGCGCCGACAACGTCAACCCGGAGCTCTCGACCGGCGAGATCGAGATCGAGGTCACGGAGGTCGAGGTGCTGGGCGAGGCCGCCCCGCTGCCCTTCACGATCAACGCCGAGGACGGGGTCAACGAGGAGCGGCGCCTGGAGTACCGCTTCCTCGACCTGCGCCGCGAGCGCATGCACCGCAACATCATGCTGCGCTCGTCCGTCATCGCCTCCATCCGCTCCAAGATGGTGGCCCTCGGCTTCAACGAGATGGCGACCCCGATCCTCGCCGCGACGTCCCCCGAGGGCGCCCGTGACTTCGTGGTCCCGTCCCGCCTGAACCCGGGCAAGTTCTACGCCCTTCCGCAGGCGCCGCAGCAGTTCAAGCAGCTGCTGATGATCTCCGGCTTCGACCGCTACTTCCAGATCGCGCCCTGCTTCCGCGACGAGGACGCCCGCGCCGACCGTTCGCCCGGCGAGTTCTACCAGCTCGACGTCGAGATGTCGTTCGTCGAGCAGGAGGACGTCTTCCAGCCGATCGAGAAGCTCATGACCGAGCTCTTCGAGGAGTACGGCAACGGACGCCACGTCACCTCGCCGTTCCCGCGCATCCCGTTCCGCGAGTCGATGCTGAAGTACGGCAACGACAAGCCGGACCTGCGGGCCAAGCTGGAGCTCGTCGACATCTCCGACATCTTCGCGGACTCGGAGTTCAAGGCCTTCGCCGGCAAGCACGTCCGTGCGCTCCCGGTGCCGGACACCGCGGGCCAGTCCCGGAAGTTCTTCGACGGCCTCGGTGCGTACGCGGTCGAGCACGGCGCCAAGGGCCTGGCCTGGGTCCGCGTCGGCGAGGACGGCACGCTGGCGGGCCCGATCGCCAAGTTCCTCACCGAGACGGACATCAAGACCCTCACCGAGCGTCTGTCCCTCGTCCCCGGCCACGCCGTCTTCTTCGGCGCGGGCGAGTTCGACGAGGTCTCCAAGATCATGTCCGTCGTCCGCGTCGAGGCCGCCAAGCGCGCCGGCCACTTCGAGGAGGGCGTCTTCCGCTTCTGCTGGATCGTCGACTTCCCGATGTACGAGAAGGACGAGGACACCGGCAAGATCGACTTCTCGCACAACCCGTTCTCCATGCCTCAGGGCGGCATGAAGGACCTGGAGGAGAAGGACCCGCTCGACATCCTGGCGTGGCAGTACGACATCGTCTGCAACGGCATCGAGCTGTCCTCCGGCGCCATCCGTAACCACGAGCCCGAGGTCATGCTGAAGGCCTTCGCGATCGCCGGTTACGAGGCGGAGACCGTCGAGAGGGAGTTCGCGGGCATGCTGCGCGCGTTCCGCCTCGGCGCCCCGCCGCACGGTGGCATCGCCCCGGGCGTCGACCGCATCGTGATGCTGCTGGCCGACGAGCCCAACATCCGCGAGACCATCGCCTTCCCGCTCAACGGCAACGCCCAGGACCTGATGATGGGCGCCCCGAGCGAGCTGGACGAGACCCGGCTGCGCGAGCTGAACATCCAGCTCCGCAAGCCGGTCGCGCCGGCCAAGGAGAAGGCGGAGGCCAAGGACTCCGTGGCGAGGGACACCGGCGCGAAGTAGGCGTCAGCGGTTCCGCTTCGGTTCCACGTGAAACAGTCCCCGGCCGCCCGGCCGGGGACTGTTTCCGTATGCACGGTGTACGCACAGGAACGCACAGCCCGCGCTCATGTTCCTGCCAGCTGGGCTGCCTAGCCTCCCCGTCATGACAGAGAATCAGGGACCCGCGCACAAGAAGGACTTGACCCGGCGCCGCATGGTGATCGCCGGCGGCGCGGTCGTCGCCGCAGCCGGGATAGGGGCCGGGGCCGTCGCGAACGCCTCGGCGGGCGAGGGCGGTGGCGGCAGCGGGAAGAAGGCCGCCGGACAGGGCGAGGCGTGTTACCGGCTCACCTCGGAGACCACCGAGGGCCCGTACTACATCGACGCCGACAAGATCCGCAAGGACATCACCGAGGACAAGGAGGGCATTCCGATGACCCTCCGGCTCAAGGTGATCGACACCGACACCTGCGAGCCCGTCAAGCAGGCGGCCGTCGACATCTGGCACTGCGACGCACTGGGTGTCTACTCCGGCTACGAGAGCATGAGCCAGGGCGGCCCCGGCGGCGGTGGCACCCCGCCGAGCGGCGCCCCCACGGACGCCCCGACCGGCACCCCGACGGACGCCCCCACCGGGACGCCCCCGACCGGCACGCCCCCGTCCGGCGGCCCCGGCGGTGGCGGCGGCGGACACAGCGAACCGACCGACGACGAGCGCTACCTGCGTGGCACCCGGCTCACCGACAAGCACGGCTACGTGGAGTTCAAGACGATCTTCCCGGGCTGGTACCAGGGCCGCGCCGTGCACATTCACACCAAGGTGCACGTCGGCGGGAAGACGACCGACGCCGGGTACGAGGGCGGGCACACCTGCCACACCGGCCAGTTCTTCTTCGCGGAGTCCGCGGTCCTCGACTCGGCGGAGGTCGCGCCGTACTCCACGAGCACCACCACCCGTACGACCCTGACCGAGGACACCATCTACGACCAGAGCGGTGTCACGGGCGGGCTGCTGAAGCTCTCGTACCGCAGGAAGCACATCGAGCGCGGCGTCGTCGGCTCGATCACCATGGGCGTGGACCCCGACGAGACGCACGACGGAACGGGGATGTGATCACCCCGCACTGATCCGCACGCAGCGCAGCAGCCTCCTCAGGCCTCCGTTCCCCCGCGGAGACGAAGGGCCCGGCACCGAAGCACCCGGTTCCGGGCCCTTCGTGCTGCCCGGTGACACATGGCTGCGCACATACAAGTGCATGAATCACCCGAACGGTGAGACCCGGATGGCCCCGGTGCCGGATTGACGGGCCCCGGCTGCGGCAAAGACTGCCTGGGCCGACCTCGGCACCGGCCGGTCCCCCGGCCCGTGTCCGCAGAACCCGCACCCGGCCACCCACCGCAGAGGAGCCCCCCGTGCCCGTGCCCCGTTCGCGCGTTCCGCTGCGCCTCCCGTACGTCGTCTGCGCGGCCCTCCTGCTGCTGCTGGCCGGGTGCGGGTCGGTCTCCCTCGCAGGTATGGGCGGGGGCGGTGCCACCACGAAGACCGCGGGTGCCACCGGCGTACCGGGACCGCCCGGGGCCGCCGCCGTACCGCCCGCACCGTCACTGCCGCCGGCCCCGCCACGTGAGATCCCCGGGCTGGGGCCGCGGATGCGGGCACAGATTCCGGCAGGTGCCCGGCAGGCGTTCGTCGTCACCGGCGAGTCACCGGACTCCAATCGCTCCACGGCCGTGCTCTACACCCGGGACGACCCCGCCGCGGGGTGGCGGGCCGCCCTGGCTCCCTGGCCCGCCCACAACGCCCTGAACGGCTGGACGGCCGAGCACTGGGAGGGCGATCTGCGCTCACCGGTCGGCGTCTTCACCCTGACCGCGGCGGGCGGCCGCCTCGAACCCCCGGCGACAGCCTTCCCGTACGACCTGAGCCCGGACTTCAAGGTGGAGGGCGAGGGCTTCCACGGGGAGCCGCTGGAGGGGTCGTTCGACTACGTCATCGCCATCGACTACAACCGCGTCCCCGGCGTCTCGCCCCTCGACCAGGCCCGCCCCCTGGGTGACGAACGCGGCGGCGGCATCTGGATCCACGTCGACCACGGCGGCCCCACCCAGGGCTGCGTCTCTGTCACCGAGGACCGGATGAAGGAGCTCCTGGGGGTGCTCGACCCGGCGCGGGAGCCCGTCATCGTGATGGGGGACGCGGCGTCGCTGAGCAGCTGAGAGCAGGGGCATCCGGGCCGTGGCCCGTAACCCGGAGGCCGCCGACCGGCTCCCGGAGCCGGGACACGAGGGAGGGGCGGGACCGAAGCACGGTCCCGCCCCTCCCTCGTACGTACGCCGTTACGCCGGCTTCTCCTCCAGGCGCGGGAACAGCACCGCGCCCTTCGTCACCGTGGCGCCCGGCTGCAGCAGACCCCATGTGCCCGCGTCCTGCACGCGCTGGTCGGACAGCGCGCCCAGGGACTCCTCGGCGCCCAGCGACTCCCACAGCTTCTGCGAGGTCTCCGGCATGACGGAGTTCAGCAGGACCGCTACGCCGCGCAGCGCGTCGGAGGCCGTGTACAGGATGGTCGCGAGGCGGGCCTTGCCCTCCGGCGACTCGTCCTTGGCGACCTTCCACGGCTCCTGCTCCGTGATGTAGCCGTTGACCTGCTTCACGAAGTCGAAGATCGCCAGGATGCCGCCCTGGAAGTCCAGCTCCTCGCCGATCTTCAGGTCGGCCGTGGCGACGGCCTTGGCCAGGCCCTCCCGGACCGCCTGCTCGGCCTCGCCCGCGGCCGTGGCCCCGGGGAGCGTGCCGCCGTAGTACTTGCCGACCATGGCCGCGAGGCGCGATGCCAGGTTGCCGTAGTCGTTGGCGAGCTCGGAGGTGTAGCGGGCGGTGAAGTCCTCCCAGGAGAACGAGCCGTCACTCCCGAAGGCGATGGCCCGCAGGAAGTACCAGCGGTAGGCGTCCACACCGAAGTGCGAGGTCAGGTCCTGCGGCTTGATGCCCGTCAGGTTCGACTTCGACATCTTCTCGCCGCCGACCATCAGCCAGCCGTTGGCCGCGACCCGGCCCGGCAGCGGCAGGCCTTGCGCCATCAGCATCGCCGGCCAGATCACCGCGTGGAAGCGCAGGATGTCCTTGCCGACCAGATGCACGTTCGCCGGGAAGGTGCCGTCGAACTTCTCCTGGTTGGCGCCGTAGCCGACCGCGGTGGCGTAGTTCAGCAGGGCGTCGACCCACACGTAGATGACGTGCTTGTCGTCCCACGGGACCGGGACGCCCCAGTCGAAGGTCGAGCGCGAGATCGACAGGTCCTGCAGACCCTGCTTGACGAAGTTCACGACCTCGTTGCGTGCGGACTCCGGCTGGATGAAGCCGGGGTTGGCCGCGTAGAACTCCAGCAGCTTCGGGCCGTACTCGCTGAGCTTGAAGAAGTAGTTCTCCTCCTTGAGGATCTCCACCGGCTTCTTGTGGATCGGGCACAGCTTGACGCCGTCCTCGTCCTCGATGAGATCGCCGGGGAGCTTGTACTCCTCGCAGCCCACGCAGTACGGGCCCTCGTACCCGCCCTTGTAGATCTCGTCCTTGTCGTACAGGTCCTGCACGAACTCCTGCACACGGTCGGTGTGCCGCTTCTCCGTCGTACGGATGAAGTCGTCGTTCGCGATGTTCAGGTGCTCCCAGAGGGGCTTCCAGGCCTCCTCGACGAGCTTGTCGCACCACGCCTGGGGCGTGACGTCGTTCGCCTCGGCCGTGCGCATGATCTTCTGACCGTGCTCGTCCGTGCCGGTGAGGTACCACACCTTCTCGCCGCGCTGGCGGTGCCAGCGGGTGAGCACGTCCCCTGCGACGGTCGTGTAGGCGTGGCCCAGGTGAGGAGCGTCGTTGACGTAGTAAATGGGGGTCGAGACGTAGAACGCCGTCGCCGCCTGCTTCTCGGATCCAGTGGCCGCCATGGTCGAAATCCTAACGGTCCGTGGGAGATCCCCTCACACCGATAAACCCGGGCGCGGGTGCGGAGAGCTTTGCGAAACATCCCTTCCGGTAACAAAGACGCATCCTGGGAGGGAGTGGACACGCGTGCACGAGGCAGGGGACATCACGATGCGGGTACTGGTCGCCGAGGACGAGGAGATCCTGGCCGAGCTCGTCGCCACCGGGCTGCGACGGGCGGGGTTCGCCGTCGACACGGTGTACAGCGGTGACGCCGCCCAGGCCTACCTGGGGCTGCACGACTACGACGTCGTCGTCCTGGACCGTGATCTTCCCCGGGTGCACGGCGACGACGTGGCCCGCGGACTGGTGGCCTCCGGCTCCCGGACCAGGATCCTGATGCTGACGGCCGCCGGCTCCATGGAGGACCGCGTCTCCGGGCTGGACCTGGGCGCCGACGACTACCTGGGCAAGCCGTTCGAGTTCCCCGAACTCGTGTCGCGGGTCCGCGCCCTGCGCCGGCGCAGCGCCCGCCCCGTGCCGCCGCAGCTGGTGCGGTACGGCATCCGCCTCGACACCGTGCGCCGCACCGCGACCCGGGACGGCCGCGAGCTGGACCTCTCGCCGAAGGAGTTCACCGTGCTCCAGCTGCTGCTGGAGGCCGACGGCGGGACCGTGAGCGCGGAGGAGCTCCTGGAGCGGGCCTGGGACGCCAACGCCGACCCCTTCACCGGCGCCGTACGTGTCTGCATGAGCAAGCTGCGCGGAAAGCTCGGGGAGCCGGCCCTGATCCGCACCGTGCAGGGCGTGGGATACGCCCTGTGAGCGCCTGGGCACGGGTGCCGCACGCCACGATCAGGACCCGCATCGCCCTCGTGTACGGGGGCGTCTTCCTGGTCCTCGGGACCGCTCTGCTCGCCACGGTCAACCTCGCCTCCCGGGCCGGTACCGACTCGCAGGCCCGCGCCATCGCCCGTACCGCAGCGGTCGTCCAGCCCGGATACGCCGTCAACGGGCCCCTCGTCACCCGGCGCAGCCTCGGGCCGCCGACCGTCTACGACCTCACCGACGATGTCAGCAACGCGGCAGGGGACCAGCTCCTCATCTGGTCCGCGGCCGCCCTGCTCGTGATGACGGCGTGCGCGGTGGGTGTGGGGTGGTGGACGGCCGGGCGGCTCCTGCGGCCCGTCCACGAGATGACCGCGAAGGCGCGTCGGCTCTCCGCGCACACGCTGCACGAGCGGATCGCCTCCAGCGGGCCCGACGACGAGCTGAAGGAGCTGGGCGACACGCTGGACGCGCTGCTGGCCCGGCTGGAGAAGGCCTTCGACAGCCAGCGCCGGTTCATCGCCAACGCCTCGCACGAGCTGCGCACCCCGCTGGCCACCCAGCGGGTGGCGATCCAGGTGGGCCTGGAGGACCCGACTCCGGACGATCTCGTACGCATCCGGCAGACGCTCCTGGACAACAACCGGCGCAGTGAGCGGCTCATCGAGGGCCTGCTGGTGCTGGCGCGCAGCGAGCGCGGCCTGGAGAAGAGCGAGCGGGAAGCCGTGGACCTGGACCGGGTGGTGGCGGAGGAGGCGGGCCGGTACCCGGGGGTGGCGGCCGACGCCGACCCCTGCGTGGTGCGGGGGAACAGGCTGCTGCTGGCCCAGCTGGTGGCCAATCTGGTGGCCAACGCGGTGACGTACAACGTGCCCGGCGGGAGTGTGGAGGTGTCCCTGGTGCCGGCGGGCGCGGGGGTGCTGCTGGAGGTGCGCAACAGCGGTCCGGTGGTGGACGCGGCGGACATCCCCGGTCTGTTCGAGCCGTTCCGGCGCGGTGAGGGAAAGGACCGGATGGGGCGGGGCTCGGGACTCGGGCTTTCGATCGTATGTTCCATCGCGGTGGCGCACGGCGGTACGGTCACGGCGGTGCCGGGCCCGGAGGGCGGGCTCGCCGTGACCGTACGCCTGCCGGTGGATCAGGCGTTGGCGGCGACCCAGGCGGGCAGCGCGGCCAGCGTCTCGCGGTAGAACGCGGCGTCCGCGACCTCGCGCGGGGCGGGGCCCGCGTGGAAGAAGCCGGCGTTCGGGGCGTCGAGCTTCCGCAGGAAGTCGAAGCCCTTCGCGTCCGCGTCGCCGAACGCGACGAACTGGAAGAACAGCGGCAGCCGTGCCGCGTCGTCGATCGCCTGACGGGCGGCCTGCTTGACGTCCGGCGGGCCGTCCGTCTGGAAGACCACCAGTGCCGGACCGGTGGCCCCCGACTTCTCGTAGTGCGCGACGACCTCCTCGACAGCGCGGTGGTAGTTCGTCCGGCCGAGCCGGCCGAGGCCCGCGTTCAGCTCGTCGATCCGGCCCTCGTGACCGTCCAGCTCCACCGTGCCGGTGCCGTCGATGTCGGTCGAGAAGAAGACGACCTGGACGGTGGCGCTCTCGTCGAGGTGCGCGGCGAGAGCGAGCGTGCGGTCTCCCAGGTGCTGGGCGCTGCCGTCCTTGTAGAACGGCCGCATGGAACCGGAGCGGTCGAGCACCAGGTAGACGGTGGCGCGCAGGCCGGTGAGCCCGTGTGCCTTGAGCCCGGCCTGGGCGGCCTTGTACGGCCCCACGAGCTCGGGCGCGCGGGCCTTGACCTTGGCCAGGGTGAGCGCGGGCTTTCCGGCGGGGGCGGCCGGGGCGGCTGCGGCCGCGGGCTCGGGTGCCGGTGCCGGTGCCGGTTCGGGCTCGACCGCGATGGTGATGGTGGACGGCTCCGGTTCGGGCTCGACCACGGTGGCGGCCGGTGCCGGTGCGGGCTCCGGTTCGGGCTCGACCGCGGTGGCGGCCGGTGCCGGTGCGGGCTCCGGTGCGGCCACGGCGGCGATCGGTTCCGGTTCGGGCTCCGGGTCCATGTCGATGGTGAGGAGCTCGGGGGCGGCATCGGCGGCGACCGGCTCGGGCTCGGGCTCGGCCTCCGGTTCCGCGGCGGCGACCGTCTCGGGCTCGGGCTCAGCCTCCGGCTCGGCGGCGGCGACCGGCTCCGCCTCGGCGGCCGGGGCAGGGGCAGGGGTCTCGGCCGGCGCCTCCACGGGCTCCGGAGCCACGACCGTGGCCTCGGCCTCGGCCTCGGCCTTGGCCTCCGCTTCCGCTTCGGCCTTCGCTTCCGCCGCCGTGTCCGACGCGGGCGATGACACGGGCTCGGCGGACTTCGTCCGGGACCCGGAACCCTGTGACGGAACCGTGGGCGTGGTCCTGGGGGCGGGCGTGGCGGCCTTGTCGAAGGCTTCGGCCACGAGGTCCGCCGCCAGCCCGCCGTCGTCCTTCGTCGACCGGGACACGGTGGTCAGGGCCGGCTCCGAGGAGGCCGGGGCCGGTACCGATGCCTTGACGGCCGGGGCGGGTTCGGTCGCCGGCTCGTCCACCGTCACCGACTCCGACGCCGTGGCCCGGGTGCGTTCGCCCTGGGGCGGGACCGTGGCCGTCGTCGGCTCGTCCTGCTCCGTGCGGTCACGGCCGAACACCTTGCGCAGCAAGCTCCGAATGCCCATGGGCGAGGCCTTTCGCGTGAGTTGGGTGCGATGAATGTCCGTACTGCGGGAATTGATCCCTGGCCAGGGCGGATACGTAAGGTTAGCGGCCGGATCCGGCCCTTCGGCGGCGCGGCCCGCCCGTGGGACAACTGAGACCGACCGGAGCCGCAACCGATTCCGGACCGAGTCCCGTTGTCTGTTATCGGCAGATGCGACAAGCGGGCCGCCTCCGGACCGGTGTTGCAGGTGGAAGGGGCACAACTGCCCCGCGGAAGAGGCGGTCGGCCGCTTCCGCCGGTCCCGCGCGCTTCCACCGCACTAGAGTCGGACCCATGGTTTCCGGTGAGGCGCCGCAGGCGGCAGGCAGCGTTCGGGTCGATGTCTGGATCTGGTCGGTCCGGCTCACGAAGACCCGTGCGCAGGCGGCCGCCGCCTGCCGTGCGGGTCATGTGAAGGTCGCGGGCGAGCGCGCCAAGCCCGCCCAGGCGTTGCGCGTCGGCGACGAGGTGCGGCTGCGGCACGAGGGCCGGGACCGGGTCGTCGTCGTGTCGAAGATCGTGAAGAAGCGGGTCGGGGCACCGGTGGCCGTGGAGTGCTTCGTCGACAACAGCCCGCCCCCGCCGCCGCGCGAGACCGCGATCCAGGTTCCGGTAAGGGACCGGGGCGCGGGCCGGCCGACGAAGCGGGACCGGCGGGAGATGGACCGGCTGCGGGGTGCGGGTCCCGAGCCCTCGGAGTGACCGGGCGCGGCGCGCGGGAGCGGGGCCGGGCGCGTTGCTACGGCAGGGGTGAGGCGATGGCCCTGGCCGCCGCCACCTCCTGGCGAAGCGGGGCGAGCACGCCCTCGTCGTCGCCCGGGAGTTCGGCGCGCACCTCCACCAGGACCTCGCTGGCCCGCAGCCCATCCGCCAGTTCGACGAGCTGGCGGCGCACCACGGCGACCTCGGCCGGTTCCGGTTCCGGGGCCCCGTGGTTGACGCGGACCCGGGCCGCCGTCGTGGCGTCCACGATGCGCTCCACGGCCACGACCAGCGGCCACCACGCGGCGGCGCGGGTGCCGGTGGGGGGCGGTTCGGTCAGGGCGCGCTGGAACTCGGAGCGTACGGACGACAGATCCCGGTAGATGCGGCGGCGGACGCGGACCCGTTCGGCCCGGTCGCCGTCGCCGCCCGGCTCGAACGCGTACGCCACATAGTCCGCGATGTCCGTGACCGCGTCGGCCAGACGGTGCCCGATCCGGGTGTGCCAGCTCTCCGGCCACAGCAGATAGCCGGCCACCAGCACGATGGCGCAGCCGATCAGGCTGTCCAGGAAGCGCGGCCAGACCAGGTGTACGCCCTGGTGGTTCAGCAGATCGGACAGCAGCAGGATGACCGGGGTGACGGCCGCGGTCTGGAAGGCGTAGCCCTTCGCCGTGAGTGCCGGGATCAGGGCGGCGAGCAGCACCATGACCGGCACGTCCCACCAGCCGACCGGCACCTCCGCCAGCACCGGGGCCGCGACGACGAGTCCCGCGGCCGTACCCACGGAACGCAGCACGGCGCGGGAGAACACCGATCCGAAGTCGGGCTTGAGGACGAAAGTGACGGTCAGCGCCACCCAGTAGGAGCGCGGTACGTCGACCAGCGAGGTCAGCGACTGGGCCAGTCCGATACAGAGCGCGAGGCGCAGCCCGTACCGCCACGAGGGCCCGGACAGCAGGACGTTGCGGGTGGCGCGCCGGACGCGCACGCCGAGCGCGGCCGGCCTGCCCAGCCGGTCGTCGACGTTGTACGGATCGGGCTCGGCCTTGTGGACGACCGCGAAGGCATGGCGCAGCGCGGCGTCGACCGCCCGGGTGGCGGGCGAGTCCGGGGTGGGCAGGGCGGGTTCGGCGCCGCCGGTTCGGCCCTCCGCCACGTCTGCGGCCAGGTCCCGTACCGCCGCCGGGATCGCGTCGGGCAGCCGGAGCCGCCGTACGTGTACCGCGGGGGCCGCCTCGACCAGAGGGATGACGACGTTCAGCTGGGACAGCAGCCGCACCATCGCGCCGCTGCGGCCGTGGTAGCGGGCGCGGCGGGCGAGGATCAGGTCGTAGGAGGTGTTGAGGGAGTCCGTGACGGCCTGTCGCCTCTCCTCGTACGCGTCGCTGCCCGCGGTGGCGAGCAGGTCGGCGACCGCGAGATAGGTGCCCGTGACCGCGACCCGCTCCGGCAGTTTCCGCCGCAACGGCCAGGCCAGCAGCGTCAGGGCGAGGACGAAGAGCCCGCCCAGCGTCAGCAGCAGCGGCGCCACCCACCACGGATCCGGCATCGGCAGCCCGGCACCCACCACGGAGTTGAGCAGGAGCAGCAGCCCCGAAACGGAGGCGACGGCGCCGATCGTCGACATCATCCCGGAGGCGAGGCCGATGAGGGTCAGCACGGCGACGGCCGACCAGCCGGTCCCGTACACGAGCGTGCCGATCATGATGCCGAGGGCGCCGAACAGTTGCGGCACGGCGATGTTGAGGATGCGCATCCGGTAGGCGTCGGCGGTGTCGCCGATGACGCCGGAGAGCGCGCCCATGGAGGCCAGCGCCCCGTACACCGGACGGTCCGCGGCGAATCCGACGGCGAGCGGTGCGGCGAGCGCCACGGAGGCGCGGGCGACGGCGGCCCACGGGATGGGGGTGGGCTGGGGGCGCAGGCCGTAGCGGAGCCAGACGGGTGGCATGGCCCGCCGCTGGGCCGGGGTGGGCCGGACGGTCGAGCCGGTGGCCGCCACGGCTTCGGTGCCGTCGCCTCCGCCCGCACTGCCGCCCTTCGCGCCCGCGTCGGCTCCGGTGCCTGTCAACGCGCCCCCCTCACCGTTCGGCGGTCAGCTTCGATGTCCCTCGACCTCGTCGGCCGGGCGGACCCGTGTCTGTGAGGGTTCCTCACCGGACTCGCTCAACGCCCGGTGCTCGCCGCATTGCCGCGGCAGGTCCCGGCACTGGTCCTGACCTCCACGGTACGCAGTCGCGCCTTCTCGCCGGCGGCGAGGCCGGGTTCCCGGTCGTCACGGTCGCGCGGGACGCGTTCCACGGCGCAGAGCCCGTCGATGCCGTCGATCGTCGAATGCCGTCGATGATGTCCCGGTCCCGGTCCCGGCGCTTCTGCTCCTGCTCCTGGTCCTGCCCTCGCTCCCGATCCCGCTCCGGTCGTCCGTGGTGGCTTGCTCTCACCGGTGTCCGTGGTCCCGCAGCACGATGACGGTCTTGCCGCGCGCCCCGCCGGTCCGGTTGCGGTCCAGGGCCTGAGGGGCCTTCTCCAGGGGGAGTTCGATGTCGATGGGGACGCGCAGGACGCCTTCCGCGGCGCCCGCGGCCAGTACGTCCAGCAGGACCGGGCTCGGGGCGAGGCGGAAGTCGACGCCCCGCACCCCGTCGGGGAGCGGGGCCTTGGCCGCGACGCCGCGGGTGGAGAGCGCGATGGCGCCCGGCCGGAGCACCGCGGCGTGTGCGGCGAACGCCTCGGGGGTCGCGGAGGCCAGGTCGGCCAGCGCGTCGACGCCGTCCGGGCAGGCGGCCCGTATCGCGGCAGCCGGATCGCTCTGCGTGGTGTCGATCGTGGCGGCGGCGCCCAACGACCCCATCCTGGACCGCTCGTCACCGCGCACCGCCGCGATCACGCGCACGTCCCGGGCCTTGGCCAGCTGGGTCAGGCAGCTGCCGACGCCGCCCGCCGCCCCGATGACCAGCAGGCTCTCGTGGCCGCGCAGCGCCACCGCCTCCAGGATCTGGGCGGCGGCCATCCCTGCGGACGGCAGGGCGGCCGCGATCCGCGGGTCGAGGCCGCGGGGGACGAGGGCGATGGCGGAGTCCTGCGGCACGCAGACGTAGTCGCAGTACGTACCCGCGCCGGCCGCCGGACCGCCGGACCGGCCGAAGACGTGGTCGCCGACCCGGAAGCGGTTGTCGCCGCTGCCGATCATGTCCACCCGGCCCGCGTAGTCCACGCCCACGACCAGGGGATGGACCTGCGGGGCGAGGCCGTCCAGGGTGCTGTCCGTGAGCTGCCAGTCGTGCGGGTTGACCGAGGCGTACTCCACCCTGACCCGGACCTCGCCCGGTCCCGGATCCGGCTTGGGGACCACGACCAGGGTGGGATCGGACCGGAATGTGCTGACGGCGATGGCTCGCATGCGGAAGACCTCCCAGTAGCCCCGGCAGTCACCCCCTCCACTCTTCCCCGGCCCGCCGGGGACCGCACCTCGGCGCGGACGGGCCGGGATCTCAGCCGTCTTCGTGCAGTTCGAGGGCGACGAGCAGCGCTCGGTGATCGGTGGCGGCGAGGCGCAGGAAGCGGGCCGAGCGGACCGAGAACTCCTCGCTGACCAGCACATGGTCGATCTGGGTGCGCAAGGGTGTGGTGCGGTCGGCGGGCCAGGAGTACGCACGGGAGGAGCCGGCGAGGCGGGCGCTGTCGTGGAGGCCGCCCGCGTCCAGGACGGCCCGGAAGGCGGCATGGTCCTGGGAGGCGTTGAAGTCGCCGGCCACGACGGCGGGCTCCGTCCGGACGGCTGCGGCGAGGTCGCGGATCCGGCCGAGTTCGCGGCGCCAGACGTTCACCCCGCCGGGGACCGGCGGCATGGGGTGCGCGAGCTGGAGCCGCACGTCCCGGCCCGCCACGACGGCGACCGAGCCCGGCATCGCCATCGCGCCCTCGATCCGGCCCGCCGGCCGCAGCGGGTACCTGCTGAGGATCGCCGAGCCGAGCGAACCGTCGAGCCGGACGACATCGCGGTACGGGTACGAGGCGGCCGGGACGCGGGCGGCGAGCGCGTCCGCGCACGCGAAGTCGCACTCCTGGACGAAGACGACGTCGGGTTCCTCGCGGCGGACCGTCGCGATCAGCGCGTCCGTCGCGTCACCGAACTCCACGTTCGAGGTGAGGACGTCGAGCCGGGCCACCACCGGACCGTGGGAGCCCGTGGTGCCGGGGCCGTACGGGCGCACGAACCACACGGTCAGCGCGAGAGTCACCGCCGCCCACACCAGGCCGGCGCGCCACCGGGCCAGTGCCGCGAGCCCGAGACCGGCGGCGCCGGGCACCAGGAGCCAGGGCAGGAAGGCCAGGACCTGCGGGACGGGGGTCGGGCCGTCGGCGCCGGCGGCCCGGAAGCCGATCACGAGGCTCACCCCGGCCAGGAGGAGCACGGCCACGCAGAGCAGGGCGTTTCTCGGTGCGGGGCGGCGGAGCGGTTCCGTCATGCCCCGGACGGTACCGGCAGCACCCGCTGGGCCCAGATCCGCGCCGCCACCGCGCACACGGCCACCGCGAGGCCCGTACCGAAGACGATCCACACCGTGGTGCGCAGCGACCCCGTCAGCGCGTCGTACACCGCCGCCGCACCGTCGGTGTCGCTGCCGGGCACCTCGGCCAGCACCCGGTTGCGCGCCAGCGCGAGCGCCCCGCGCAGCACCAGCGCGCCGAGGGCGAAGCCGGCCCCGGCGACGGCGGTGGCGGCGAGCGCGGCCAGGGCCGAGCCCCGGCGGCCGGGTCCGCCGCGCACCCAGGCCAGGACGATGGCGAGGAGCGCGAACACGAGCGTGCCGACGGCCGGCCACACACTGGCGGCCCTCAGCAGGCGGAAGGTCTGGCGCATCTGGTCCGCGCGGTCGGCGGAGATGATCTGGATGTCGGTGTGCTGGACGGGGATCTGGTCGGCGAACGGCACCCCGTTGTCCACCAGGTTCTGCTTCACCTTCTCCGTCACGGGCGCCAGGTCGATTGTGACGCTCTCGCCGCTGTCCCCGTCCAGCGCCGCCGTGACGGCCTCGTGGGCCGTGCGGTTGGCGGCGTTCCACGCGGCCTGGAAGGCGTCGGTGGTGGTGAAGGACTGCACGGCCTGGTGCAGGAAGTCGCGGACGGTGTCCCGGAGCGGGCCGACGTCGATCTGCTTCATCGCCTCGTCGGTGATCAGGTCGGCCACGGTGTTCTGCACATCAGGGTCGGAGGCGAGCGGCGCCACCGCGGCCACGTATCGGTCCGTGTCGTCGATCTCCAGATCGACCCAGGCGGAGAGAGCGCTCAGTGGCACCAGGACGGCGAGCAGCACCAGGAACACCACCGAGAGAGCCGCCGAGAAGTAGGTCCGCACAACCACCAGGGAACCGCGGATGCCGGTGCTGCGCCCCGGGCCGTGGGCCATCCGAGTTGCCGGGCTGCCCGGCCGGGTGTGCTCTGGAGGAAAGCGGGGGCGACGGAAGGAGCTCGCTGCCATGGCCGCACACGCTTCGGTGCAGGCACGCGGAACACGCGCGCGTGTCAAGCGCCCCTCCATGCTCAGCTGGGCCGTGCCCGTCACGCTCGGCGTGATCCTCGGCTGCTACGCGACGTCCATCGCCCGCGACGGCGGTGTGCTCACCGGCACGCGGCTCGCGCTCGGCCTGATCTCCGGCGCCGTTCTCGCGGCGCTCTGCTTCGGTCTGGGCCGGGTGCAGAGGCGCCTGCCGCCCGAACTCGCGGCAGCCTCGTACGGTGCGCTGTTCGGCGGTTCGGTCGGCTTCCTGTACAGCCTGTCCGGCAAGAGCGTGCTGGCCGCGTCGGTGCTCGGCCTGCTGACCGGGGCGGGCATGCTGGTGGCCGCGTTCTACTACTTCTACACACGGGCGGACTGAGCCCCGCCGCTTCTGCACACGGGCGGACCGAGCCGCCGCTTCTGCACACGGGCGGACCGAGCCGCCGCTTCTCACACGGGCGGACCGAGCCCCGCGCAGCTCTCCTCGAGCTCCGCGCAGCTCCCCGCCGGACGGGCCCGCGCCTCGGCTGCGCGGGCCCGTCCGGCGTGCGGAGCCGTTGTCAGTTGCGGACCACGGTCACCGGGCACGGTGCGTGCTGGGCGACGTGCAGGCTGACCGAGCCGAGCAGGGTGGCCTTGAAGCCGCTGTACCCGCGCGCGCCCACGACCAGCAGATTCGCCCCCGCGGCCCGGTCGAGCAGGGCCTGCGCCGGATTGCCGATCACCACGACCTTGCTGACGGCGGCCGCGCCCTCGGCACCCAGGGCCTCCTCCAGCGCCTCGGTGAGCGACACCGTGGCCAGAGCCTGTGGGTCGAAGTCCTCCGGCATGCCCGGCATCATGGACGCCCAGCTGGTCGCGGGGTACTCCCAGCTGTTGACGGCCTCCACCGTGTCACCGGTCAGCTCCGCCTGGCGTACGGCCCAGTGCAGTGCCTTGATCGACGACTCGGAGCCGTCAACGCCCACCACGATCCTGCCCATCTCTGCCTCCAGCTCGGTTCCGCTTGGTTCTGCTCGGTCGTGCTCGGTCGTGCCGGTGCGTCGTGCGGATGGACCGCACGACGCGCCTTCTCGCGCAACTGTAGTCAAACCGGACGAAAGCACAGCGTCCGGGTCGGTCAGTCCAGCCGAAGGTCGGCCAGCTGCCGCTCGAAGGGGACCACCTCGTCGTCCAGTCCGAGGGTCCTGGACGCCCCGGAGACGGCCCGGCCGCCCGTGATCGCCTGCGCGAGCTCGCCGCCCGCACGCCGGATCCGGGCCGGCAGGCCCTCGGTGTACTCGTCGCCCGACGAGCCCCAGTCCTCCGAGGCCGCGTACACCGACGTCGGCAGCGTGACGGCCCGCAGGTAGGCGAAGAGCGGACGCATCGCATGCTCCAGCACCAGCGAGTGCCGGGCGGTGCCGCCGGTCGCCGCGACGACGACGGGCTTGCCGGTCAGCGCGGTGTTCTCGACGAGGTCGAAGAACGACTTGAACAGTCCGCTGTACGAGGCGGTGAAGACCGGGGTGACGGCGATCAGTCCGTCGGCCCCCGTCACCGCGCCGATGGCCTCCTCCAGCTTGGCCGACGGGAATCCGGAGACCAGGTTGCCCGCGATGTCGACGGCCAGGTCGCGCAGTTCGACCACCCGGACCTCGACCGGCCGGTCCTGGTCGGCGTCCAGCCGTTCCCGGGTGGCCGCGGCCAGCCGGTCGGCCAGCAGCCTGGTCGACGAGGGGCTGCTCAGCCCGGCCGAGACGGCGACGATCCTCAGCGGTTCGGTGGCGAACACGGTGTCAGCTCTCCTTCGCGGCAGTGGCGGTGGCGGCCGCGGTGACGGCCGGGTGCAGGGGTGCGGACTCGGGCACCCCGGCGGGGCGCAGGTTGGCGAACTCCTTGCGCAGCACGGGGACGACCTCCTCGCCGAGGATGTCGAGCTGCTCCAGGACCGTCTTCAGCGGCAGCCCCGCGTGGTCCATCAGGAACAGCTGGCGCTGGTAGTCGCCGACGGCGTCCCGGAAGGACAGCGTCCGCTCGATGACCTCCTGCGGGGAGCCCACGGTCAGCGGCGTCTGCTGGGTGAAGTCCTCCATCGACGGCCCGTGCCCGTAGACCGGCGCGTTGTCGAAGTAGGGACGGAACTCCCGCACCGCGTCCTGCGAGTTCTTGCGCATGAACACCTGCCCGCCCAGACCCACGATGGCCTGCTCGGCGGTGCCGTGGCCGTAGTGGGCGTAGCGCTGCCGGTAGAGGTTCACCATCTTCTTCGTGTGCTCGATGGGCCAGAAGATGTTGTTGTGGAAGAAGCCGTCGCCGTAGTACGCGGCCTGCTCGGCGATCTCCGGGGAGCGGATGGATCCGTGCCAGACGAACGGCGGTACGCCGTCCAGCGGGCGCGGGGTCGAGGTGAAGGACTGCAGTGGCGTACGGAACTTCCCCTCCCAGTCCACGACGTCCTCGCGCCACAGCCGGTGCAGCAGGGCGTAGTTCTCCACGGCGAGCGGGATGCCCTGGCGGATGTCCTTGCCGAACCAGGGGTAGACCGGGCCGGTGTTGCCGCGGCCCATCATCAGGTCGACGCGGCCGTCGGCGAGGTGCTGGAGCGTGGCGTAGTCCTCGGCGATCTTCACCGGGTCGTTGGTGGTGATCAGGGTCGTCGAGGTGGACAGGATGATGCGTTCGGTGCGGGCGGCGATGTAGCCGAGGGTGGTCGTCGGCGAGGACGGCACGAACGGAGGGTTGTGGTGCTCGCCGGTCGCGAACACGTCGAGGCCGACCTCCTCGGCCTTCCGCGCGATGGCGACGGTGGCCTTGATCCGCTCGTGCTCGCTCGGCGTCGTGCCGGTCGTCGGGTCGGTGGTGATGTCCCCGACGGTGAAGATCCCGAACTGCATGGCGCCCGCCTCCAGGTGATCGCTTCAGGTGTTCGCTCAGGTGGTTGAACGTTGAACTATGTGAACACACCCTACAACGGAGCACCCCGTCTCCCTATTCCGCGGGTACCGGACCGGTCCCGCGCTGCTCCTCGACCCACCGTCCGGCCCGCTCGACCGCCTCGCGCTGGGCCCCGAAGATCTCCTCGCGGGCGGGCACCACCTGGTCGTCGCCGAGCTCCGTGGTGAGCCCGGTCCGGCGCAGCACCGCGAGCAGCCCCGGCTGGACCCCCGCCAGATAGAGCCGGCCGCCGTGCGCGTCCAGTTCCTCGGCGTACCGGCTGAGCAGCTTCACCACCGCCGAGGACGGGACCTCCGGTGCGGTGCGCAGCGTCAGCACCACGGCCGACCCCCGCGCCTGCGAGACGTCGGGCCACTCGGCGTCGATCCGGGGCACCTCGGCGAACAGGCTGGCCCCGCCGTAGAAGAGGACGGCCACCTCGCCGGGCCCGATCCGCGCGGGAGGATCGGTGAACCGCCAGCTCCCGGGGCCGGAGCCGCGCTCCAGCCCGCGCAGTCCGCTCTGCCGGGCCGCCTGCACGCAGTACAGCAGCAGTGAGAGCAGTGCCCCGATCACGATGGCCTGCTGGAGGGGCAGCTGAGTGGTGGCGATGAAGGTGACGATCATCGCGGCGGCCGGCAAGGGGGACGTGCGCAGCACCAGCAGGATGTCCTTGCGGCGCCCCCGGATCAGCTCGCAGCCGATCACGATGATCAGCCCGCCGATGACCGGCATCGGGATCCGCTCGGCCAGCGAGCCGAGCGTCAGGACCAGCAGCGCCAGCCACAGCCCGGCGAAGACGCCGGTCCAGCGGGTGCGCGCGCCCGCGCCGACGGCGACGCCGGTACGGGACATGGAACCGCCGGCGGGCAGCGCGCCGAACAGCCCGCCGCCGATGTTGCCGATCCCCTGGGCGACGAAGTCGCCGTCGACGGACGACTTGGAGCCGTCGGGGTTGCGGACGGTCGGGCCGATCGACGCCGCCTGGGCCAGCGCGACCAGCGCGACGGCGAAGGCGCCGGGCAGCAGCGAACCGACGACGGACAGGTCCGGGGCGGTGAAGTGCGGCAGTGCCGCCGGGATGTGCGCGATGTCCCCGGCCAGTTCCACGTCGACGGAGAGCAGCCCGACGCCCAGGCTGACGGCGACCAGGGCGATCAGGACGGACACCGGTTCCAGCCGTCCGACCAGCCGGACGAGCGCCCACACGGCGACCGTGGTCAGCGCGGTCAGGGTGGTCGCGAGCTTCCAGTCGCCGGCGTGGATCACCCAGTCGGCCAACTGGGTGAGGCGGTTGTGGCCGTCGGGCTTGTAGCCGGTGGCGTCGTCGAGCGAGCCGGTGATGATCTGGAGGGCGATCCCGGTCGAGAAGCCGGTCATCACGGCGTTGGAGACGAAGCTCATCACCGCACCGAGCTTCAGCAGCCCGAGCACCACCATGATCAGCCCGGCGAGCACGGCGACCGTGGCGATGTTCCCTGCGTCCTTGGGGTTCAGATGCGCCCCCGACAGCACGCTCTGCGAGGTCAGGGCGATGGCGGAGGTGAGGGTCGTGACCATCAGGACGGTACGGGCGAAGAACGATCCCAGGATCGTGGGAACGACACCCGCGTAGATGCCGGTGACCGGGTTGAAGCCGCCGATCGCCGCGTAGGCCATGCCCTCGGGGATCGAGAAGAGCCCGGTGACCAGGCCGGCCGAGACGTCGGAAGGTGTGGGCCGTCCCAGCTTCTTCTTCATGCCCGCCTCGCTCATGACAACTTAGTAGAACCCAATCGGGCTATGCGTGCATTTCATCACTTATGGGCGAATCGCCACCCGGTGTGATGCGGTGCGGTGCGTACGCTGGGCCGGTACGGAGGCCGTCCGAGCCCCGGGCGGACGGAGGCGGTCATGAGCGGAACCGGAGTGCCGGGCGACGGCGGCACCCTCCCCGAGCGCACCGGCGACCGGCAGGGCGGGGGCGGCAGCGAGCGCTGGAAGGAACGCGGCGTCATGCTGCGCGTCTTCGTCTACGTCTTCGCCACACACCTGTTCGCGGGCTTCGTCTGGATCCTCTTCTACGTGGGCGAGCACGCGAAGAAGTAGCGCAGGCGCAGCCGGGGAGCGGGCGCGACCGGGCGCCCGGACCGCGCCCCGGCACGGGCGAATTCCCCGCGATCGGGACCGCGCCTTCGGCTAAGCTCCACCCATGACCTCCGTACCGCGCCGGAACTGGTGGCGCTCCTTCTAGGAGCGGCCACCTCTTCAGCGCGGGACCAGGGCCGTTCGTTACGGACGGCCCTTTTTCTCTGCCCTTTTTCCGGTACGGGTTCCGAGCCCGGCGGGGGCCGTCCTCCACGCACACACCATCGCGAGGAGAGACCAGCCATGACCACGACCCACGCCGACGACACCGCCACGCTCGACGAGCGGATCCACCGGGACCCCGCCGCCTTCCGCGTCCTGACCGGCGACCGGCCCACCGGCGCGCTCCACCTCGGGCACTACTTCGGCACGCTCCACAACCGGGTGAGGCTCCAGGACCTGGGGGTGGAGACGTTCATCGTCATCCCCGACTACCAGGTCCTGACCGACCGGGACGTCGCGGAGCGGCTCGCGGCGACCATGGAGGGGCTGCTGCTGGACTACCTGGCCGTCGGCATCGACCCGGAACGCTCGGTGATCTTCAACCACAGCGCCGTGCCGGCGCTCAACCAGTTGCTGCTGCCGTTCCTGAGCCTGGTCTCCGTCGCCGAACTGGGACGCAACCCCACGGTCAAGGACGAGATCGCGCACTCCCGGCAGGCTTCGGTCAGCGGCCTGATGTTCACCTACCCGGTCCACCAGGCGGCCGACATCCTGTTCTGCAAGGGCAATCTGGTGCCGGCCGGCCAGGACCAGGTGCCCCATCTCGAAGTGGCCCGGACCGTCGCCCGGCGGTTCAACGAGCGGTACGGACCCGTCTTCCCGGAACCCGAGGTGCTGCTCTCCGCCGCGCCCCTGCTGCTCGGCACCGACGGCACCAAGATGAGCAAGAGCCGCGCCAACTCCATTGCGCTGAGCGCCGACGCGGACACGACCGCCCGACTGATCAAGGGTGCGACGACGGACACCGAGCGGCACATCACGTACGACCCCGAGGGGCGGCCCGGGGTCTCCGGGCTGGTGCTGCTCGCCGCGCTCTGCCTCGACCGCGACCCGTACGACGTGGCCGAGGAGATCGGCGGCGGGGGTGCGGCGGCCCTCAAACGGACCGTGACCGACGCGGTCAACACCCGGATGGCGCCGATGCGGGCCCGGCGGGCCGAGTACGCCGCGGAGTTGGGCTACGTGCGGTCCGTGCTGCGGGCCGGCAACGCACGCGCCAACGCCATCGCCGACGCGACACTGACCCAGGTGCGGCAGGCGATGGGAGGGCTGGTCTAGGGCCTTTTCGTCTGGATCAGGCCGGATCAGGCCGGGCCAGGGAGCGGGGGCCGGTGCGTGCAGCCGCGGTCCGCGTCCCGGCCTGATCCGACGAGAGGCCCGAGTCCGTGGTCAGTGCCGGGCCATCGAACCGCGCCGCCGCAGGAGTTCCGCCAGCCCGCGGCGGGTCGCGGCGATCACGACGCGGTCGGTGGGCCGGAGCACGTAGCCGGGGTGCAGGTTCCAGACGAGGCCGCCCTGCGGGGCGCCGGGCGGGGTGGTTCCGGGGGCGTACGGCGGCGGGGCGGGCGCGGCCAGGTCCGGCCGGCGGTCGGCGGGCGGGGCCGTGTCCAGGGCGAGGACCCGCCAGGCCCCGGCCCGGAACGCCTGTTCCACCGTCCGGCCCTCCAACTGCGGGTGTCCGGCCACCTCGACCGCGGCGAACAGCATCACCTTCCGCTCGACCGGCACCGCCCCGAGGATCTGCCGGCCCATCATGGCGACGGCGAACGACGGCGCCGCCAGGTGGGAGACCGACCGGGAGCGGGTCAGCGCGTGCGGGTGGGCGGTGCGCAGCGTGCGGTAGACGGCGGTGGCGAACTCGTCGTCGAACAACCGCAGCGTCACCCGGAGGTCCGGCTTGACCGAGCGCGCGTACAGCGCGGCCTCCAGATTCGTGGTGTCGATGCTGGTCAGGGCGAGAAGTGCGCGGGAGCGCCGGATCTTCGCGGCTTCCAGGACGCCCTCCTGCGTGACGTCCCCGAGGACCACCGGCACGTGCAGCCGCCGCGCGACGGGGATGCCGCGGGCGTCCGGGTCGTCCTCCACGCAGACCACGGGGATGCCGAGTTCGCGTAGCTGGACGAGGACGCGCGTGCCGATCTTGCCGAGCCCGAGCAGCACCACGTGCCCGGACAGACCGCGCGGCGGGCGCCGCAGGGACGAGGCCGTACGGAGCGAGCCGAAGGCCTCCAGCACTCCGGCCACCAGGAGCGGCAGCAGCATCAACCCGGCGACACCCGAGAGGAGTTGGATGATCTGGCGCGCGGTCGGGTCGCCGATCGCCGGGTCGCCCATCGCGAACAGGTCGAGCAGGGTCAGGTAGGCGGCGTGCAGCGGGTCGTCCCCGGTGGTGAAGGAGGACGCCACCGCCAGGCCCAGGACGGCCAGGCCGACTCCCAGCGCGGACCAGCGCAGCCGGCGCGAGAAGACCTGGCTCAGCGGTGCGCCCCGGCCGCCCATGCGGCGTTCCCCGCCGGTGGGGCCCGCTTGGCTGACGGCCTCCAGGACGATGGTTCCGCGTCCGGTCGCGGCTGCCACCTGCGCCTGGTCGGGCAGGAGCCGGGGGCCTTCCTCGCCGCTGCTGTCCGAGCCCTCGGTGCCTGCCGGGTCGTGGGTGGTGGAGGAGAGCAGCGCCAGTGTGCACAGCCCCGGGTCGGCGGCCTGGCCCGCAGGGGGCGGGGTGCGTTCGGCCGCGCGCAGGAGCAGGCCCTCCGCCTGGATCACCTTGCTGGACCCGGCGAGGGCGGTCGCCGCGAGGGCGGGGGCCGCGGTGTCGGCGTCGGAGAGCACGGTGGTGGAGGCGTCCAGCGCGGCCGGGTCCAGCCCCGGTGAGGCGACGGCGGCCGCCTGGTCGAGCAGGGCTTCGAGGTGCTGGCCGAGCTTGCGGTTGTAGAGCCGGATCACCAGCCGGACGCGGGGGTTGAGCCTGCGGGCGGTCAGCGCGGCGCGGATGTTGCGCTCGTCGTCGTCGTAGACCAGGGCCAGTGCGGCGGCCGTGTCGACGCCGGCCTCCTCGAAGGCCTCGTCGGAGGGCTCCGCCGCCTGGAGGATGCGGACCGCCTCCACTCCGGCGTTGGTGTCGCCGTCCCCGCCTCCGGTCCCGCCGTTGCCGTTGCCGAGTCCGGGCGCGCCGTTGCGGTTCATCGCCGACGACATCCGGCCGAAGAGGGCGGCGGCCCGGCCGCGCCCGGTCAGCGGCAGCTCCGGTCTGGCCGTACCGGGCTCCGGCGGCAGGACGAGGGTGACCCGCTCCCCGTAGACATAACGCAGCTCCACGGCGAGCCGCTGGGCGAGCGCGTCGTCACCGCAGACGACCATGTGTCCGGAGAACGGAGAGCGTTGGGGCTGCTGGGGAAGAGGAGGCACATGTCCCAGCATGCCCTGCTCCCTTCTCGTGATCGATACGGTCAGTGGTCCTCGTGTGTCCCGGGAGGCGTTCCGGCGTGTGTCCCTTCGTGTCTCCCGTCGTATGTCCCGTCGTACGTCCCGGACGGTGGCCGGGCGAGCAGGTGGCGCGGGTCCGCGGCACGGCTGATCGCCGATTCGACGGCAGCGATCCGGTCCGCGAGCAGCCCGAGCGCGGCCACCGCACGGGTCAGTGGATCGCCGTCGGGGCCGCCCAGCGCCTGGGTGCGTACGTACGAGGCGGAGACGGCGGACCAGCGCTCCGCCTGTGAGGGGCTGAGAGTGCCGCGCAGGGCGGCGAGTTTCAGCAGGGCCGCCTCGGCGCCCGTGGTGAGCGTCTGGGCCTCGCCCGTGTAGTGGTCGTCGATGACGGCGGACAGCTCGGCGTCGTTCATGACGGGCACGACGCGCTCGGCGATGCGGTTCATGTTGCGGTACGAGCCCTGCAGGCGGAACGGCGGCTCGGTGCGCGTCGCGTCGGACTGAGCGGCCGAGGCGATGTACGCGGCGTTGACGGCGAGGACGGTGTCGCGGGCGTGCAGCAGATGACGGAGCACGGCGGTGATCCGGTCCACCTCGGCCGGTGCGTAGGGGTGTTGGAGCCGGTCCGCACGGGCTGTGGCGTCGGTGCCGGAGGCGAGTCGCAGCAGCAGCGCGAGGTCCTCGCGGGACCGCCCGGCGAGGGGGGCGAGCACCGGGTTGGCGGTCAGCGCGTTCTCGACGAAGCTCAGCGCGAAGACGTCCTCGCGGCCGCTCAGCACCTCGCCCAGATTCCAGACGTCGGCCCGGTTGGCGAGCATGTCGGGGATTTGGAACCGTTCCCCGGACTCGGTGTACGGATTGCCCGTCATGCACACCGCGAACCTCTTGCCCCGCAGGTCGTAGCTGCGCGGCTCGCCGTCCCGCACACCCTCGATCCTGCGGGTGGCGTCGCAGAGCGGGATGAACTTCTGGAGCAGCTCCGGTGAGGTGTGCTGGATGTCGTCGATGTGCAGCAGGGTGTTGTTGCCGGCCTCCAGCGCGAAGTTGATCTTCTCGACCTCCCGGCGCGCGGTCGCGCTGCGGGCCTGGGCGGGATCCAGCGAGGTCACGTCGTGGCCGAGGCCGGGGCCGCTGACCTTGACGAGGACCAGGCCGAGCCGGTCGGCGACGTACTCCATGAGCGTCGTCTTGCCGTAGCCGGGCGGCGATACGAGCAGCAGCAGCCCCTGCGAGTCGGTGCGCCGGTCGGCGTCGGCGGTGCCGAGCTGCTTGGCGAGGCTGTCGCCGATCAGTGGCAGGTACACCTCGTCGAGCAGCCGGTTGCGGACGAACGCGGACATGACGCGGGGCCGGTGGTCGTCCAGCCGCAGCCGGGTGCGCTCGGTGGTGACCAGGGCGGTGCGGCGGTGCTGGTAGGCGCGGAAGCCGGGGACGACGGTGGTACGGAATTCCTCGGTGCGGGACAGGAGTTCATCGATCCGGACGGTCAGCCGGCCCCGCTCGATGCGCGGGTGCACGCCCAGGAGGCCGTCCACGGTCGTGGTGAGGGGCGCGTCCCCCTCGTAGCGGGCCAGAACCGGCTCCGGGCACAGCTCGACGGCGACCGCCTCCGCGAGATCGCCCGCGTCCGGATCCGCACCGCCTGCCCGGGCGTACGAGGTGAGCCAGCCCTCGACGAGCTGGCGGCGGGCCGGCAGATCGCCCGCGAGGGCGGCCAGATCCTCGTCGTACGCCGAAGTGCCGGTCGTGCGGCGGAACTTGTCCAGGAAGGTACGGACCGGCTCGGCTGTGACGAATCCTTCCGGGCCGCTCGTCAGCTCCTCGAAGAGGTAGGCGGCGACGGTGCGGGAGCCGTCCTCCTGGATGGCCGCGGCCCATTCCTCCTGGAGTGCGGCCACGGCCGGGGCGAGACCGAACGTCTCGCGGGCGCGGGCCAGGGAACGGGCCCGGCGCGTCCAGGACGTCCGGCTCGCCTCGTCCGTCCCGTACACCCAGAACAGCTGGGCGGCGGCGCGGACAGCGGGCGGGAAGCGCAACAGCCCCGCGGCTGTGTACAGCCGCAGCAGAGCGGCCAGGATGGCCGTGGCGTCCTCGTCGTGGACGCCGCGCTGGTACCCCTCGTCGTACGCGGTGGCAGCCGACTCCCTTACCAGGGCGGCCAGTTCGGTGGCGTCGAGGGACCGCAGCCGGTCAGCTCCCTGCTCGGAGAGGAGCCGGGCCGCCAGGTGCTCGCCGCGGTAGACGGACGGGGACTCGGAGGGCAGCAGCTGGTCCCGGTACGGGCGGGTGGCCCGGAAGTCCGGGTCGGTGACCGGGGCCCGGTAGTCGGTTCCGGTGACGGCGAAGGCGAGCCCGTCGCCCTGGGGCACCAGGGTCAGCTCGAACGGCTGGGTGTTCACCGCGAAGCGGTGACGGCCCAGCCTGATCGTCGCCCCGCCGTCCGCGTACAGCTCGCTGCGGTCGCGCAGCGCCCGCCCCGCCTCCTGGCGGGCGGCCAGCAGCTGCCCGTCGAGCTCCTCGGCCCTGACCGTGTCGCCGAGTCCGCGCAGTTCGTCGGCGGTGCGGCGGACCTTGGCGACCATCGGATCGGAGGCGAAGTAGGTGTGCACGGCATCCGCGTCGGGCAGCGCGGAACTGCGGCGTGCGACGGTCTCCAGCACCCGGGCGGCGGACGCCGCGAGTTGCTCGGTCCGGCGGGCGAGGGCGTCCTGAAGGGTCTGCCTGCGGGCCGAGAACGCCTCGTACACCTCCGTCCGCCGCTCGCCCAGCTCGGCCAGGAAGTCGTCGAACTCGGCGAACCGCGCCTCCAGGTTCTCCAGTTGCAGCAGCAGCCGCGCCAAGCGGTCGTCACAGGCGTCCGGGGTGTCCGCCGCGGCCAGTGCTGCCGTGACGGCCTGCCCCAGCAGGGCGAACTCGGCGGCGAACTCGGCCCGGCCCTCCTGGTCGAGCAGCGTGCGCCGACGGGCGTCGAGCGTGGCGCGGGCCCGGTTCAACCCGCCCAGCACCTCGGCGATCCGCTCCAGGATCGAGGTGCGGACCACGCCGTCACCGATGTCGAGCCCGGCGACGACGTCCGTCACCGTGCTCAGCCCGTCCGTCATCCCCGCCAGCCGCTCGCCGAGCGCCGAGGCGCCGGTGACGGTGGTGAGAGCGGCGGCCTCCTCGGTGAGCCGGGCGACGTCCTCGTGGTACCCGGTGAACGCGTCGTCCCCGGACAGGAACGCGACCGCACGCCGGCCCGCCGCGGAGACGTCGTCGGCGGTGGCGGCGCCGAGTTCGGCGATCCGTCCGGTGTCCGCGTACCGCATCTCGGAGAGCGTCGCCAAGTGACCGTGAGCTGCCCGCAGTTCGGTCAGCCGCCCGACCCATTCGGCGGCCGACCCCGGGGCCTCGCCGCGGACCCGGCGGACGAGTGCGGTGATCCGGTCCGCCGTCTCGGCGAGCGCGTCTGCGGCCCGTCGGGTCTGCTCCTGCACCGCGTCGAACTCGGCGAGCACCTGCTGGGCGGTGTCGCGGAGTGCGGCCAGCGGTTCGCCGAGAGCCCCGAGTCCACTCTCGTCCAGCCAGTGGTACCGGTCCGTCGCGCGGGAGCAGTCGGCCACCAGCCGTGCGTACACGGCACCGGTCGGGGTGGTCCCCTCGGCGCTGTGCGCGAGCGCGAGGCAGTCGGAGATGCCGCGCACCAGATCGGCGTTGCCGACCCGGGCGAGGGGGCCCGTCCCGGCGGGGCGGGAGGCGGCATAGGTGTCGGAGACGTACGGCGTCTGCCAGCGCTGCACCGGGTGCACGCGGGCCGGGCCGCCGTCCGGGCCCTCGACCGGGTCCCGCAGAACGACGAGCGAGCCGTCGTCGAGCAGCGCGTGGCCTCGGCCCTGGAGCGGAGTGGCGACCTCCTGCCGGATCACGTTGTACGGGAGCAGCAGGCTGCGCCCGTCCTCCCGCGAACGGAACGCGTACAGGACGTCCTCCCCGTTGGGGGAGCGGACGGCACCCTCGAAGACGGGTTCGGCGAGCGGCAGGGCGATGTCGAAGGTCTTGGCGGTTCCGGAGGTCAGGTAGTAGCCGCCGGGGAAGATGATTCCCTGGTCCTCGGGGAGCCGGTGGCAGGCGGGACCGATGCCGTCCAGCCGCTGCACGGTGCCGAGGAGTCCGTTGAAGACGAGATGGCGCCAGGCCTCCTCCTTGTACGGCCGGATGCGCAGCAGCACGAGCGGACCGGACTCCGCGTACTCGACCTCGGCGTCGGCGAGCGACTGGAGGGGCTCGGTGACCGGCTCGCGGTAGATCCCGTCGGGGGACTCCGTGTCGTCGGCGGTCTTGAGCGTGAGATGTCCGCCGAGCGTGGAGACGAAGAGCGGGGCACGCGCCCCGTCCCCGGAGCCACCGACCGCGATGTGCGGATGCGGGCCCGCGATGTGGGCCTCGCGGCCCGCGACGGTCCAGGTGAAGTCGTGCGACGGCGGGAACACGTGGTCGCGCTCCCCGCGGGCGTCGAGGAAGGCACCGGGTGAGCCGTCGGCGTCGAGCGCCCAGCGCAGGACGCGGATGTCCTCCGCGGTCTCGCCGGTACGGAACACGGCGAGGAGCCGGCTGTCGGTACGGCGCAGCCGCAGGAGCCTGGCATCCCGGTAGTAGCGGTGCAGGCCGCTGAACTCGCGTACGAAGGCCTCGTCGGCGAGTAGGGGGTCGGTGGCCGGGGCCAACTGGGCGTCGTACAGCGCGAGGACGTCGTCGACGGCCGGCCCGTCGGCCCGGCCGGGGCCGCGCTCGAAGCCGAAGAGGAGGTGTCCGCCGATCGCGACGAGGTCGCGGGGGACGGACGGCTGCGCCGTCCGCACCTGCTCGCTGCCGAGCAGCCGCAGTCCGGTGGAGCCGAACTCCGCGGTCCGGCGTTCGTTGAGCGTCTCGGCGCGGCGGGCGAGCTCGGCGGCCTGGGTGCGGAGCCGCCGCCGCAGCACGTCGTAGGCCCCGTCCTCGGGGCCGTCCGGGGGCGGCGGGGTGGCGGTGTCCATGCGGCTCCTTACGGGGCGGATGTGTGGCCTGCGGCCGGCGGTGTCCTCGACCGCCGGACGGGCTTGCTTCGGTTCGGCTCGGTCCGGCTTGGGCCGGGTCGTCTCGGCTCGGTCCGGCTTGGGCCGGGTCGTCCTCGATCGCCGGACGGGCCGGATTCCGCCCGGGGGCCGAGGGGCACGCGGGCTCGGTCCGGACCGGCGGTCCTCGACCGCCGGACGGGCTCGGCAGGGACCGGGCCTCGGCGGCGTGCGGGTTGCAGGCGGCCCGGGCGGGCTGTCCTCGATCGCCGGACGGGCCTGGGTTGCCCGCCGTTGGCGTGAGCCTGCGGGCGAGTGTTCCCGGCCGGCCACATACCGGCAGTGCGGCCACATCGCGCCCGTCCGGCGTTCGAGTACGGACGGTGCTCCGGGGGCCTTCGAGTGGGCTGGATCGGTCCGATCCAGCCCGTCCGGCGATCGAGGACAAAGGGCCAAGGACCCCGCTACCCCACCGGCGTACCGTTCCGGGACGGTGACGGTGACGGTGACGGTGACGGTGACGGGCTGGGCACCGTGCCCACCGGCGCGTCCGCCAGGCCCAGGGACCTGGCGTGTTCCAGGAGTTCGCGGACCTGGTCCGCACCCGCACCCCCCGCCCCCGGCGCAGCCATCATCCGCATCAGCAGCGCCGACACCGTCAGGTTCTGCACGTCACCCGACGACACCGAACCCAGCACCCGCGTCAGGTCGTCCGTGAACGACGACGTGCCGTTCAGCCACGCCCCGCCCAGCGCCTTCGCCGTGTCCGAGTTCTCGACGAACCCGTCGAGGCTCTTGCCCATCGAGATGGACGAGACCAGCCGGTCGAAGAAGACCGACTCCCCGCCGACGATGTCGATGTCGGCGTTCTCCAGGCCCGTGGCCAGTACCGTCGCCTGCGCCTCGGCGACCTGGCGCTGGACCTCCAGCCCCGCGAGCCTGATCTCCTTCTCCGCGGCCAGCCGCAGCCGGTACTCCTCGTGCCCGCGCGACGCGTCGTCCAGCGCCGCCATCGCGGCCGCCTTGTCCGTGAGCCCCGCCGCCTCGGCCTTCAGCTTCTCGCCGATCATCGCCGCGTCGGCCACCGCCTGTGCCTGTGTGCCCTCCGCCGCCGCGAGCGCCTTGAGCCGGGAGCCCTCCGCCTCGGCCCTGAGCCGGGCGGACGTCGCCTCGGCCTCCGCCAGACCGGTCTTCTCGATGACCTCGGCCGCCGCGTCCCGCACCTGCACGTCCGCGAGTCCGAGGGCCGCCGACTCCGCCTGGACCCCCTCGGCCAGCCGCAGCTTCGCCCGGGCGTCCAGGTCCGCGGTCTTCAGCCGGGCCTCAGCGAGCGTCAGCTGCTCGGCCGCCCGGTGGGTGGCCGCGGCCTCGGCGGCCTCCGCCGCCTTGATGTCCTTGACGAGCTGCTCCTGGGCCTCCGCCTCCGCGGCGATGATCACCGACTTGCGGGTGCGCTCGGACTCCTCGACGGACCGCAGCGTCTTGATGGACTCCTCCTGCTCGGCGACCGTACGGTCCACCGCGATGCGCTCGCGGATCACGTCGGCGACCTCGCGGCGCTCGGCCTCGACCTCCTTCGTCGCGGCGATGCGGTTGAGTTCGGTCTGCCGTTCGCGCCCGATGACCTCGATCATGCGGTCCTTCTCGATGCGCTCGTTCTCCACGGCGATGACCCGCTCGCGGTTCTTCTGCGCGACGGCGATCTCCCGGGCCTGGTTCTCCCGCTGGATGCCGAGCTGCTCCTCGGTCCGGATGAACGCGGTCTGGGCGCCCAGGCGTTCCTCCTCCTGGACCCGGGCGGTGGCCGCCTCCTCGCGGGCGCGCAGGGTCTCCACCTCTCGGCGCTGCTTGATCTCGGCCTCGGCCTGCCGGCGCTCCAGCTCCAGGATGGTCTCCCGGGCGTCCACGTCCTGCCGGGTGATCTCCTTCTGCTCGGTGCGCTGGAACTCGTTGGTGCGTACGTGCTCGATCGCCGTCAGCTCGGTGATCTTCCGAATGCCCTGTGCGTCAAGGATGTTGGCGCCGTCCAGCTGCACCATCGGGGTCTGCTCGAGGAAGTCGATCGCGGCGTCGTCGAGGTGGTAGCCGTTGAGATCGGTGCCGATGACCCGGATGATCCGGTCCCGGAACTCCTCGCGCTTGGTGTACAGGTCGACGAAGTCCAGCTGCTTGCCGACCGTCTTGAGCGCCTCGGAGAACTTCGCGGCGAAGAACTCCTGGATCGCCACCTTGTCGCTGGCCCGTGCCGTACCGATGGCCTGGGCGACCTTGATGACGTCCTCGACGGTCTTGTTGACGCGGACGAAGAACGTGATGTGGATGTCGGCGCGGATGTTGTCCTGGCAGATCAGGCCCTCGCGCCCGGTGCGGCGGATCTCGATCGTCTTCACCGAGATGTCCATGGACTCGGCCTGGTGCAGCACCGGCAGGACGACGGCGCCGGTGAAGGTCACGTCGACCTTCTTGGTCTTGGAGATGATCAGGGCCTTGCCCTGCTCCACCTTGCGGAAGAGCCGGGTGACGATCAGGAGCAGGGCGATCGCGATGAGCAGGACCACGGCGATGAGCAGGCCGAGGCCCAAGGAGATGGCTTCCATGACAGTCCTTGGCGGCTGGTGGTACGGAAAAGGAAAGGGAAGGGTGACGCGGGTGCGCGCGGTGCACGGGCCGGGCGGCACGCGCTCGGGCAGCACGGCAGGCACGGGCACGACGAGGCGTGTGGCGTCGGGCCTTTGCGGGCGTCCGGATCAGGCGGTGCGGCCGGGCGGCGTACGACGGTGCGGACGCGGCAGAGCCGGCGGCGGTCCCGGGTCGAGCGCACGGTCGTACGGGGAGACCCAGAAGAACTCGCCCGCCTCGTCGTACGCGTACAGCAGCCCCGAACTCCCCGCGGTGAACGCGGTGTCGGCCGGTGCCAGCTGACGTACCTGGACGATCGCGGTGGATCCGTCGGCTGCGGCGACCTCGGCCTGGCCGAAGTCCGTACCGACCGAGCCGGTGCGCACCGTGCAGACGCGGCCCAGGAAGTCCTGGCGCGATGGAGGAGGCTGGTCGGCGAAGAAGCGGCGGAAGTGGTGCACGAGCAGCCGCACCACGGCCCAGGCGACCAGCAGCGCCCCGGCGAGGACGCCGAAGGCGAGCGCGGCCCGGACGGCCCCGGTGGCCTCGCTGCGGTGCACCAGCACCGAACCGGTCAGGGCGGTGAACCAGCCGACGGCCACCATCACGGATACCGAGACGGTGACGGGCACGCCGCCGATCCCGGCGAGATCCGTGTCGAGGTCCGCGTCGAATGAGTGGTGGTCGGCCGCACCGGCCAGGACGAGCAGCCAGAAGGCGATGACGACGACCAGCGCCGCGGAGAAGAGCACGGCCGGGAAGGACTGCGCCGCGGTCAGGAACTCCTGCATCGGTCCACCCCCCTGCCGTCCGTGCGGGGCCGGGCGTGACCGCGGAGCCGCGGCGCCGTCCCAACGGCACCGCGACAGCCGGGTCTTCCCCCGTCCCCCTGCACCCCCGTGTTTCCCCCGTGGTCCCCCGGTTGGTGCTGACAGGATCGTGTCATCCACGGCCGGTCGGCCGCACTGCCGGATTCCGGCAATCTTTCTCCGCGCTCGATGCCGGGCACCGGCATGCGCACGTATGCGTTGTGTAAATATCAGTGGCGCATCAGGAGTGGAGGCGTGGGCGTGGCGGAACCGGTGATTCCCGACAGTTTTCTGGAGGGCTACGCCCGGATCCTGGGTGAGGTCGCCGTCTCCGGCCGTCGGCTCACCCGGGAGGAACTCGACACCCGCCGCACCCTCGGCAGGGAGGCTGCCGAGGCCGGGCACCAGCTGCGCGCGCTGGTCCGTATGCATCTGGCCGAGGCCCGCAGCACCTGGCCGGCCGCTGCCCCCGGAGCGACGCCGGCAGCCGCCGCCGCGTCCACCGAGAGCGTGCTGGCCGCTGTGGAACACGCCGTCGACGCGTTCGCCGAGGGTTTCGAGCGGGCCCAGCGCCTCACCGTCCGGCGGGAGGAGGCGGCCCGCCGGGAGTTCATCGACGACCTGCTGTACGGGCGCAGCGACCTGGGCCGGCTGGCCGAGCGCGCCACCCGGTTCGGGCTGCGGCTCTCCCGCGCCCATGCGGTGGCGGTGGCGACGGGCCCGGAGGCGTACACCGAGACCGACGCCGTGCCGCGGCAGGTGGAGTCGGCGCTGCTGGCCCGGTTCGGCGGCCGCAAGATCCTGCTCACGACGAAGGACGGCCGACTGATCTGCATCGCGCCCGGCACCCAGCCCGATGTCCTGCGGTACTTCGCCAAGCAGGCGCACGCGGCGACGGACGGCGGCCGGGTGGCCGTCGGCCGTGCCCACCGGGGGCCCGGCGGGGTGGTCCAGTCGTACGACGAGGCGCTGGACGCCCTCGACCTCGCGGACCGGATGGGCCTGGACGACCCCGTGCTGTACGCCGCCGATCTGCTGGTCTACCCCGTGCTGACCCGGGACCGGCAGGCGATGGCCGACCTGGTGCGCAGCGAACTCGGCCCGCTCCAGCAGGCGCGGGGCGGCGCGGAACCACTGCTGAAGACGCTCACCGTCTACTTCGAAGCGGGCTGTGTAGCGGCCGAGACGGCCCGACGGCTCGCGCTGAGCGTGCGGGCGCTCACCTACCGGCTGGAGCGGATCCACCAGCTCACCGGCTCCGACCCGTCCGACCCGATGCACCGCTACACCCTGCAGACCGCGGTCATCGGCGCCCGGCTGCTGGACTGGCCGGCCAAGGAGGTCTGAGCCCCGGAGACGGCCCGGCCGCCCCGTCCGCTGCCGGGTTCCGGCAGCATCGCCCCTCCACCGCTCCCCACGTGCGGGGATGCCGACCTCCGCCTAGCGTGATCAGTCGGGGGAATCCGGTGTGCAGCGAGGGAGAACCGCACCATGGCCCGACATGCACGTCAGCCGGGGGAACCGGCCGGGGACGGAACGCGGGGGCGGGTGGCCACCGAGCAGTCCGCTTCCCGGGCGGCGCCCGGCAAGGAGCGCGGCCCCTCCCACCGGTGGTGGGTGCTGGGGGTGATCGGTCTGGCCCAGCTGATGGTGGTCCTCGACGCGACGATCGTGAACATCGCGTTGCCCTCCGCCCAGCAGGACCTCGGCTTCAGCGACGGAAACCGCCAGTGGATCGTGACGGCGTACGCGCTCGCCTTCGGCTCGCTGCTGCTGCTCGGCGGCCGTATCGCCGACCTGGTCGGCCGCCGGGTGGTGTTCCTGACCGGGCTGGTCGGCTTCGCGGTGGCCTCCGCCATCGGCGGTGCCGCGCCGAGCTTCGAGATCCTGGTGCTGGCCCGTGCCCTGCAGGGTGTGTTCGGCGCACTCCTCGCCCCGGCCGCGCTCTCGCTCCTCACCACGACGTTCACCGTGCCCAAGGAGCGGGCGAAGGCCTTCGGGATCTACGGTGCCATCGCGGGCGCGGGCGGTGCGGTGGGGCTGCTGCTCGGCGGGGTGCTCACCGAGTACCTGGACTGGCGTTGGTGCCTGTACGTGAACCTGCTGTTCGCGGCTCTCGCCTTCATCGGCGGCTCCCGCCTGCTCACCGCGGGCGCGCCCGTGAACCGTCCGAAGCTCGACATCCCGGGGACCCTGCTGGTCTCCGCCGGACTCTTCTGCATCGTGTTCGGCTTCTCCAAGGCCGAGACGAATCCGTGGAGTTCGCCCCAGACCTGGGGGTTCCTGCTGGCCGGTGCGGTGCTCGTGTCCGTGTTCGCGTGGTGGCAGACCAGGGCCGCGCATCCGCTGCTGCCGATGCGCGTGGTGCTGGACCGGGACCGTGCGGCGTCGTTCCTCGCGATGTTCATCTCCGGCGCCGGCATGTTCGGCGTGTTCCTGTTCCTCACCTACTACCTCCAGAAGAGCCTGCTGTACTCGCCGGTCTCCACGGGCGCGGCCTTCCTGCCCATGGTCGCCGTCATGATCGTGACGTCCGTGACGACGACCAACACCCTGGTGCCGCGGTTCGGGGCCAAGCCGATCGTGCCGCTCGGCATGGGCATCTCGGCGGCCGCGATGGTGTGGCTGACCACCCTGAACCTGAGCAGCAGCTACCTCGCCCATGTGCTGCCGCCGTTGATCTGCCTGGGCCTGGGCCTCGGCATGATCTTCGCCACGGCGATGAACCTGGCCACGGCCGGGGTAGCGGCGCGGGACGCCGGGGTGGCCTCCGCGATGGTCAACACCAGCCAGCAGGTCGGCGGCTCCATCGGTACGGCGCTGCTCAACACCCTGGCCACCAGCGCCGCCGCCGACTACCTGGTGGGCCGCAGGCCCACCCCGGCCGCCGTCGCCCAGGCCCAGCTGGAGAGCTACTCCACCGCGTACTGGTGGTCGGCGGGGTTCTTCGCCCTCGGCCTGCTGGTCACGGTGATCCTCTACCGCCGCGGCGCGCCCCGGCCCCACCTGGTGGAGGAGACCGAGGCGGCTCGCGCCTGACGGCGCCCGGCCCGTCCCTCAGCGGCCGCGCCCGCCCGGCCCGGTGCCCTCCACCAGCGAGACGAACGGGATCGACTCGCCGATCCGCCGGTAGTCCTCCGCTCCGCCGTCGACCGCGAACCCCATGAACGCGGCGAGCCGGCGGGCGGTCCGGGGGTGGCGGGGCGCGTACCGAGCCATCAGTTCGCCGCCCTCCTCGGTCGGCAGGACGTGCGCCGTCACGGCGTGGAACCCGCGCCCGACCTGCACGGCGGCGTGCGGTGTACGGAGCAGGTTGCGGTACCAGTCGGAGCCGGGGCCGAAGCCGGAGGCGACCGTCCAGCTCCGCCGGCCGTCCACGGTCGCGGACTCGACGACCTCGATCACCGTCCGCCGGGAGAGGCCCGTCGTGCGGCCGGTGTGGACGAGGAGCAGCAGACGGTCCCGGAACAACGGTCCGAGCCCCGCGCGGAACATGTGGACGGGCAGCCGGACCGCGGCGCGCCGCAGTCCGGTCGGCAGTGGCGGGCGCCGCTGTCCTGGCGAAGGTGCGGGTTCAGGCATCACTGTGCAAACGTTGCACAGACCAATGGTGGTGTCATGGTCCTGAGCGGTGGATTCGGTACCGGTTCGACACCGTTCCGGCTTCGGCGCGGGCCTGACTCGAGTACGGCCGTTCCGCACGGTACAAAGAGGCATGGCCGAGCAGGAACAGTCATCCGCCGAGCAGGAACAGTCATCCGAGGAACGACCGTCCGCCCCGGGCAGGGACGACGTCGACGCGGTGACGCGTGCGGTGCTCACGGCGTCGCGCCTGCTGGTGGCGGTGTCCGCCCGTTCGCTGGCGACGGTCGAGGACCGGGTGACGCTGCCCCAGTTCCGGCTGCTCGTGGTGCTCGCCACGCACGGGGACGCCAAGCTCGTCTCGCTCGCCGAGCGGCTCGGCGTGAACCCGTCGACCGCGATGCGCATGGTGGACCGGCTGATCGCCGCCGGTCTGGCGGAACGGCAGGTCAACCCGGCCAACCGCCGGGAGACCTCGCTGCGGGTGACGCCCGAGGGGTGCCGGCTGGTGGAGGACGTCACGTCCGCCCGCCGCCGGGAGGTCGCCGCCATTGTCGAACGCCTCGCGCCGGAGCAGTGCACCGCGCTGATCGAGGCGCTGACGGCGTTCACCGCGGCGGGCGGTGAGCCGGCCGTGCCCGGGGGAGGCGCGGACGCCTACCCCCTGGGCTGGGCGCCCGACCTCCCCGCCCCCCACGACAGCTGACGGCGGCACGGACGCGGAGTCAGTCCGCGGACGTGGCCAGTTCCTCCTCGGGGGCGGTCACCCGCGCAACCGGGAGCACGCCGGGCTCACCGGGCGTGGCGGCCGGGCCGTCCCCCTTGCCGCGCCACTTCCGGATCAGCTCGACCGCCGGCTGGGTCCAGCGCGCGGTGAGCGGGCCGACGATCACGAGGATGAGGACGTACGCCGTGGCGATGGGCCCGATCCGGGGCTCGGTGGCCACGGCCAGACCGGCGATGACGATGGAGAACTCACCGCGGGCGACGAGCGTGCCGCCCGCCCGCCAGCGCCCGCGCGATCCGATGCCCGCCCGCCGGGCCGCGTACCAGCCGGTGGCGATCTTGGTGAAGACGGTGACGACGGCCAGCAGCGCGGCCGGCAGCAGCACCGGCGGAATCTCCGCGGGGTTGGTGGAGAGCCCGAAGAACACGAAGAAGACGGCGGCGAAGAGGTCCCGCAGCGGGGTCAGCAGCTTGCGCGCGCCCTCCGCGACCTCACCGGAGAGCGCGATGCCGACGAGGAACGCGCCGACCGCCGCCGACACCTGCAACTGCTGGGCCACACCGGCGACCAGGACGGTCAGTCCGAGCACGACGAGCAGCAGCATCTCCGGGTTGTCGGAGGACACGGCCCGGCTGATCAGCCGCCCGTGCCGCAGCGCGAGGTAGAGCACGAACCCGACGGTGCCGAGCGCGACGAGCAGCGCGATGCTGCCCCCGGCGAAGCCGACGCCCGCGAGCATCGCGGTGAGGAGCGGCAGATAGACGGCCATCGACAGGTCCTCGATGACCAGCACCCCGAGGATGACGGGCGTCTCCCGGTTGCCGAGGCGCCCCAGGTCCGCGAGGACCTTGGCGATCACCCCGGAAGAGGAGATCCAGGTGACCCCGGCCAGGGCCACGGCGCCCACCGGCCCCCAGCCGAGCAGCAGGGCCGCGACGGCGCCGGGGGTCGCGTTGAGGACGAAGTCCACGGCGCCGGAGGGGTACTGGGTCTTCAGACTGGTGACGAGCTCGGAGGCGCTGTATTCGAGGCCCAGCAGGAGCAGCAGCAGGATGACGCCGATCTCGGCGCCCACGGCGGTGAACTCCTCGCTCGCCCCCAGCGGCAGCAGCCCGCCCTCGCCGAAGGCGAGCCCGGCCAGCAGGTACAGCGGGATGGGCGAGAGCCCTACGCGGCCGGCGAACCGGCCGATGATGCCCAGTCCCAGGATGACGGAGCCGAGCTCCACCAGCAGTGCGGTCGTGTCATGCACGGTCAGCCCTCCGCAATGATCTCGGAGAGCGTGTCGACGCCCTCCCTCGTACCGACGGCGACGAGCGTGTCCCCGATGGCGAGCCGGAAGTCCGGCCCGGGTGACGGATGGGCGCTGTGGGTCCGCAGCACCGCCACGATGGAGGCCCCGGTCCGGGTCCGCGCCCGGGTGTCCCCGAGAAGCCGGCCGCCGTACGGGGAACGCGTCCCGAGCGGGATGTGCTCGGTGACCAGGTCGATGCCCTCGGTCCGCACGGCGTCGATCGGCGCCGCGTCGATGAGGTGGGCGAGCCCGGTGGCCTCCTGTGGGGTCAGTGGTACGGAGAGCCGACAGGAATCGGGGTCGTCCTGGTCGTAGAAGCCGATGAACCGCCGTCCGTCGTGGTGCACGACGACGGAGATGTGCTGTCCCGACTCGGTGGTGTAGTCGTACTGCACGCCGACTCCGGGCAGCGTGGTGCGGTGGGTTCCCATGGCTTCCTCCCGAGGAGCGCGGTGTGCTCTGACGTACTTGGTGATCTCTTTAGCTGCGCATTACCTTATCCGGAGGCCTCCGCCGCCTTCGTGGCCGGTCTTCCGGCCCCGGACGCACGCGTGCCCGGCCGGTGCGCAACCGGCCGGGCACGCGGTGGTCGACGCGACGCGTCAGTCGCCGATCTCGATCTTTCCGTTCGGTGCGGCGGCGGTGTCCTGCTGGGCCGGGACCTGCGGCTTCGGGCCCGCGCCCTTGAGGTTCTGCAGCAGGGCGGCGAGGTCGACTCCCGTGGTGGAGCTGAGGAGCTCCATGCCCTGGGCGACGTTGTCCGTGACCGTGCGCGACAGCTGGCTCGCGCCGTCCGTCGAGATGACGGTCAGCTTGTCGATGGCGCTCAGCGGCTCGGACGCCTTGGCGACGACCTGCGGGAGCACCTCGACGAGCATCTGGAGGACGGCCGCGTCCCCGTACCGCGCGAAGGCGTCGGCCTTCTTCTGCATGGCCTCGGCCTCGGCCGAACCCCGGGCGGCGATGGCTGCGGCCTCGGCCTCACCCTCGATGCGCACGGCATCGGCGAGCGCCGAACGGTGCAGCTTCTCGCCCTGACCGGTCAGCCGGGACCGCTCCGCGTCCGCCTCGGCCTCCTTGACCTGGGCGATGCGGCGGGCCTCCGCCTCCTGCTCGGCCTGGTAGCGCGCGGCGTCGGCGGGCTTGCGGACCCGGGTGTCGAGCTCGCGGTCGGTCAGGGCGGCCTGACGCTGGGCCACCTTCTCCTGCTCGGTGAGGACTTCCTGCTGGCGGGCGGCCTCGGCGAGCGGGCCCGCGGCGGCGGCCATCGCCGCGGCGGCCTCCGTCTCGGCCTTGATCTCGGCCTGCTTGAGGTAGAACGTCCGCTCGGCGATGGCGATCTCCTCGGCGGCCTTCAGCCGGGCCTGCTCCGAGGCGCGGCGGGCGATCGCCTCCGCGATGTCCGCCTCCTGCTTGGCGCGGGCGGCCTCGGGGCGGCCGAGGTCCTCCAGGTAGGAGCCCTCGGTGGTGATGTCCTGGATCTGGAAGGCGTCCAGGATCAGGCCCTGACCGGACAGGCTCGCCTCGGCCTCCTCCGCCACCTGGCCGGCGAACGCGGCCCGGTCGCGGATGATGTCCTCGACCGACATCCGGCCGACGATGGCGCGCAGCGCACCGGAGAGCACTTCCTGGGTGAAGCCGACGATGCCGTCCTGCTGCTGGAGGAAGCGCTGGGCGGCGGCCCGGATGGCGTCCTCGCTGCCGCCGACCTTGACGATCGCGACGCCTTCCAGGTGGGACTTGACCCCGCGCAGGGTGACGGCCCCGCGCACGGCGACGGGGATGTGCCGGCTGGAGAGGTCCAGGGTGAACTTCTGCTGGACGAACGGCACGACGAAGACGCCGCCACCGACGACGACCTTCTGGCCGCTGTTGTCGATGCTGGACCGTCCGGTCACCGGGTCGACGGACTTCTTGCCCCGGCGGCCGGTGATGATGAACGCCTGGCTGGGTCCCGCGACCTTGTAGCGGGTGATGACGGCGAGGGCGAGCAGGAAGAGGAGTACGACGACTCCGACGATGGCGATCAGGACTGGACTCATAAGGGTGTCCCCCTCTGCCTCCCGACGGGGACGGCAGTTCTGTGGCGAGCGGTGGCGTGCGGGCCGGCGTGCCGGCTCAGCGTTCGACGGGACGGACCGAGACCGAGGTGGTCGAGAGCGTCGCCTCGACCCAGATCTCGGTGCCGCGTTCGACCGGTACCGGGCTCTTCGCCGAGAGCTTCACGGGCTGCCCCCCGAGCCGCAGCAGCACCTCGCCGTAGCCGTCGGCCGGAATGGCTGTGACCACGGAACCCGACGTGCCGACGAGGTCCTCGTCCCGCGGCGTGGCATGGGTCTGATCCCGCATCAGGGCCCGGCTGAACTTCCAGGTCAGCCAGGCCGCGACCAGACCGGCGAGCACTCCGGCGGCGGTGGCGGCGATCGTGCCGACGCCGGTCGTACCGAGCACGATGGCGCCGCCGAAGCCGAGCATCGAGAGGAAACCGGCGATCACGGGAAGGGAGACCAGTCCGCTGAAGAGGCCTTCCAGGAGGCCCCCGAAGAGTCCTTCGAGGATCCCGTCGAAGATCAGTGACAGGGCGAGAAGTGCGATTCCCGCAATTCCGAGACCGAGGAACAAGGTCACGCGGTCACTCCTCCCGGCTGCCGGAATCCCCCGAAGATTTCCGTCGAACTGGCTGGATGGTCCCATACATCCCCGACCGCCGACACTGCCGTGTCCCGGCAGTGTTCTACCTGTTACCCATGCCGGACAAACGCTCCGCCAACGTGTCCAGCGACTGGAACGTGGCGCCGAGCAGCGCCACGTGCTTCCAGCGGAGCACCCCCTCGGCGTCGATCAGGAACACCGCGCGCCGCACCCCGATCCCGGGCGCCGCCACCCCGAACGCGCGGGCCGTCTCACGGCCCGTGTCCGCGAGGAGCGGCATGCGCAGCCGATGGGCGCGGGCGAACGACTCGTGGCTGTCCACATCCTGTGGACTGATTCCCCAGACCTCCGCGTCGAGCCCCTCGAAGGTCTCCATGCCCGAGGAGTACGAGCAGAGCTGCTTGGTGCACACGGTCGTGTTGTCGCCCGGGTAGAAGGCGAGGACGACGGCCCGGCCGCGCGCGGCCGAGAGCGTGTAGTCGCGGCGCTCGAAGGAGTCCCCGTCGAGTGCGCCTCCCGCGAGGGTGAAGTCCTGGACCTGCGAGCCGATTTGAGGTGACGATCCCATGTGATGTCCTTCGCTGTCCGGCGCTGCGTGAGGGTGCTGCCCGTGCTCCGTACAGCATGCTCGGTACGGCTTCGATCACCGCACCCGGAGGTACCTATGACGCAACCACGCCCGCCGGCCGCCGCGGTGCTCCTGCTGCACGGTGGCCGGGAGACCGGTCTCGGGGTGCCGCCGCCCGGCCCGCTCAACCTGCCGGCGGTGCGGATGCGGCCGTTCGCGCGCGGTCTGCGTGACGCGCTGCCCGGCGACGTACTGGTGCGGGCGGTCCGGTACGGGCACCGGGGCTGGAACGGGGACCGGGCGGATCCGCTGCACGACGCCGTACGCGCCCTGGACGAGCTGTGGCGTACGGCGGGGGAGGTCCCGGTCGTGCTGCTCGGGCACTCGATGGGAGGCCGAGCCGCCCTGGCCGCCGCGGGACATCCGCTGGTACGGGGCGTGGTCGGCCTCGCCCCGTGGTGCCCGAAGGGCGACCCGGCCGCCCAACTGGCCGGACGGGACGTCGTCCTGGTGCACGGCACCCGCGACCGCGTCACGAACCCGGCGGACTCCCGCGCGCTCACCGAACGGGCCAGGAAGGACGGTGCCCGGACCTGCCTGGTCACCGTGGAAGGCGGCGACCACGCGATGCTCCGGCGCGCCCCCGCCTGGCACCGCCTGACGACCGCTCTGGTCGCCGGGCTGCTGGCCCGGGCACCGCTCCCCGGGCCCGTGGCCGAGGCGCTGCGGCTGCCTCCGGGGGCCACGGCCGACGAGGGGGCGGTGGACCTGGACCGGCTGCTGCCGGCCGGCGGTCCGTGAACCCGCCCTGGCCCTACACGCCGGGCGGCACGGGCGGGGCGTAGTAGCCCAGGAACATGTCCACCCCGTGGGTGATCAGCCGGTCGGTGGCGTCGTCGTCGATCGTCGTGCCGTACGAGCCGAAGACCAGGTGCGGGAAGACCAGCAGTGCGTACAGCTGGACGATCGCCGTCTCCAGGTCGGGGATGACCAGCCGGCCGCGGCCGGCCAGCTCGCGCAGGGCGTCCGCGACGGCGGGGTGGTGGCCCTCGGGGCCATGGCCCTGCCAGGCCTGTGCGATCTCCGGGAAGCGGTGCAGCTCCGCGGCCACCAGGTTGCGCAGGGCGATCACATCGGCGTTGCCGCGGACGGCGGCCACCCAGGTCCGGGCCGCGTCGACGAGGGCGGCCCGCAGGTCGGGGGCGTCGGCGAGGGCGGCGAGCGCTGTCGTGGACGCGCCGCCGAGCGGCTCGTCGAGCGCCCCCGCGATGACGGCGGTGAACAGCGCCTCCTTGCTGCCGAAGTGGTTGTAGACCGTCACCTTCGAGACGCCCGCCTCCGCGGCGATGACGTCCATGCCGACGCCGAAACCGTCGCGGAGGAACGCCTCGCGGGCCGCCTTCACGATGGCCTGCCGCTTGGCCTCGGCGCGGGGTCCGGCGGGGCGGGGCTTGTTGTCCATGGGCCGATGCTAACAGCGACCTGAACTGAACGGTTGAGTTCAAGTGTACTGAGCCGTACAGTTCAGTTCATGACTCATGACACCCCCTCGAAGACCTCCGTGCGAGGCGCAGGCCCCCCGGACGGCGGCAGCAGCCGGCACGGACACGGCAACGATCACGGACACGGGCACGGCGACGGACACGGGCACGGCCACGGCCACCACCGGCCACCTGCCGTCCGCCGGCCCGGGGTGATGCTCGCGCTCATCTGCGTCGCCCAGTTCATGCTGGTGCTCGACGTCACCGTGGTGAACGTCGCGCTCCCCGACATGGCCGCCGATCTGCGTCTCAGCCGCACCGCGCTGACCTGGGTGGTCACCGCGTACACCCTCTGCTTCGGCGGACTGATGCTGCTGGGCGGCCGCCTCGCCGACGCGCTCGGGGCCCGGCGCACCCTGCTCGCCGGTCTGGCCGTCTTCACCGCCGCCTCGCTGGCCTCCGGGCTCGCCGGCAGCGCCTCGATGCTGATCGGCGGCCGGATCGCGCAGGGCGTGGGCGCCGCGCTGCTGTCTCCGGCGGCGCTCTCGCTCGTCACCACGTCGTTCCACGGGCCCGCACGCAACAAGGCGCTCGGGGTGTGGGCCGCGATCGGCGGCACCGGATCGGCGATCGGGGTGCTGGTGGGCGGCGCCCTGGCCGGCGGACCCGGCTGGAGCTGGGTCTTCTACGTCAACGTGCCCGTCGGCATCGCCCTGCTCGCCGCCCTCCCCGTCTTCGTACCGGCGAGCGCACCCCGGCCGTCGGCGCGGCTCGACGTGCCCGGGGCCGTGCTCGTCACGGCCGGTACCGGTGCGCTGATCTACGGACTCGTCAAGGCGGGGGACGGTGGGTGGGGCGCCCCCGCCACGCTGCTTCCGTCGGCGGCCGCCGTGGTGCTGTACGCGGGATTCGCGGCGGTCGAGCGGGTGACCCGGGAGCCGCTGATGGACCTGCGGATGTTCACCCGCAGGCCGGTGCTGGCCGGGGCGTTCCTGATGCTGATCGCCACCGGACTGCTGATCGCGTTCTTCTTCCTCGGCTCGGTCTACCTCCAGCACGGCCGCGGCTTCGGGGCCCTGAAGACCGGGCTCGTCTTCCTGCCGGTGGCGGTGGCCGTCGGCGTCGGCGCGCACCTGGGCTCGCGGCTCGTCACATCGGTGGGGAGCCGGGCCACCGCGGTCGGCGGCATGGTGACCGCCACCGCCGCCTGCGCCCCGCTGACCGGGCTCGACGCGGACAGCAGTGTGTACGGGGTGCTGATGCCGGGTCTCGCGGTGGCCGCCTTCGGGCTCGGCGCGGTGTTCGTCACCGCCACCACGACGGCGCTCGGCATGGTCGCGCACGAGGAGGCCGGGCTCGCCTCCGGAGTGGTCAACACCTTCCACGAGGTCGGCGGGTCGATCGGTGTCGCGGTCGTGTCCACGGTGGCCGCCGCGGGAATCGGCGGCGCGGCGGGGACGGTGACCGGCTTCGCGGACGCGTTCCTCGTGTGCGCGGTGGCCGCGGGCGGCTGCGCGGCGGTGTGCGCGGTGCTGGTGCCCCGGGGGAAGCCGGAGACCGGGGGCGCGATGCCTGTGCACTGAAACCGGCGTGCGGCGGGTGTTCTGCGGATGCGGGCGAGGTGCGGTCGGCCGACGATGAAGGGCCGGGCAGTCGGGCGGCCCGCGCCCTGCCCCAGGAGGTTGTCTTGCTGGCCGATGCGCACGCCGACATTCCGTCGCCGCTCGACATCGTGGCGCTCGCGGCGCTCATCGAGGGCACCACGGCCGGGGTGGGCGTGCTCGACACCCGGCTGCGCTACCTGTACGTGAACCCGGCCCTCGAACGGCTCAACGGCATCCCGGCCGCCGCACATCTGGGCCGTACGGTCTCCGAGGTGCTTCCGGACATCGACGCCCGCGAGGACCTGATGCGCGCGGTCCTCGCCGACGGCCGGGCCCGCGAGATCACCTCCAGCGGCCGGACCCCCGCCGCGTCCGGCACCGCCACCCGCTACTGGCACGGGGCCTACCACCGCCTGGAGGTGGGCGGCCGGATCGTGGGCGTCGCCGGGATCGTGCTGGAGGTCATGGCATCCGACGAGGAACAGCGCCAGCTGGCCCAGGCCCGGCGCCACATGAACCTCCTGGACACCGCGAACGCCCGCATCGGCACCACCCTCGACATGGACACCACCTGCGCCGAACTCGTCGACCTCGTCGTCCCCGCGCTCGCCGACCTCGCCACCGTCGAGGTCTTCCCGCCCGACGTCGCACCGCCGGTGCGCCCCGCACCGCCCGGGGTGGTCCGGCTGCGGCGGGCGGCCCTGACGGCGGTGCCGGGGCTGCGCGAGGCGGTCGCGCAGTTCGGTGTCGCAGGCGACTACGTCGACTACCAGGAGGACGCGGCCGTACCGCGCTGCCTGTCCACCAACCAGCCCGTGGTCGAGAACCTCACCGGCGACGAACAGCTCGGCCGCTCCGCACCGTCCCCCGAACGGGTCACCGCCTACCGGGCCCTCGGGATGCATTCCGCGGTCATCGTGCCGGTCGCCGTGCGCGGCGGTCCGATCGGCGTTCTCGGCCTGGTCAGGGCCGGGGACTCGCCCGTCTTCACGGACGAGGACGTGGTGGTCGCCCGGGAGCTCGCAGGGCGGGCCGCCGTCGACCTCGACCACGCGCGCCGCTTCACCCACGAGCACACCATCGCCCTGGAACTCCAGCGCTCCCTGCTCTCCGAGCCGCGTCCGCCGCACCCGCACATCGAGATCGCCACCCGCTACCTGCCGGCCGACCGGAGCGTGCTGGTCGGCGGCGACTGGTTCGACGTCATCCCGCTGCCCGACGGCCGCCACCTCAAGGCGATGGGCGATGTGATGGGACACGGCGTCGAGGCGGCCGTCGCGATGAGCCACTACCGCTCCCTGCTGCGACTGCTGGCCGACGAGAGACTGCCGCCGCACCGCATCCTGGAACAGCTCGACCGGATGGTCGAGCGGTCCGGGCCCGACCGGGCGGCGACCTGCCTGCTCGCCGTCGTCGACCGGGCCGGCGGGGTGTGCGAGGTGTCGAGCGCCGGCCATCTGCCTCCGGTGCTCATCGACCCCGGCCCGGCCGGTACCCGGCTGGGCGATGTGACGGCGGGCCCCCCGCTCGGCACCGGGTTCGGCGGCTACCGGACGACGAGGATCGAGTGCGGTCCGGGAACGGTGCTTTTCATGTACACCGACGGGCTGGTGGAGCGGCGCGGCGAGGACATCGACGTGTCCGTAGGCCGGCTCGAGGAACTGACCCTGCCGGCGAGCGGCGAACTGGAGGACCTGCTGGACGAGGTGCTCGACCGGTTCGGCCCGGGCGCCGAGGACGACATCGCGGTGATGGCCTCACGGGCGCGGTCGGTGGCCCCGGACGGCGACTGCGCGAAGGACTGAGTCCCGGGCCCGCCCGTCGGATCAGCCCAGTTCGAGGCTGGTGATGCCGAACAGCCCCGTGTGATCGACGTCGGGCACCGCACCGGTGTACATGCGGGCCGTCTCGAACGACGGGGTGAGCCCGAGCTGTTCGGCCAGCCGCACCGCCGCCGGGTTGACGCCGGGGACGTCGACGGCGACGGGGGACGACGGGTCCGTGGCCGCGAGTGCGCTCACCAGCGCGCCCGCGATCTCCGGCGTGGCCGCGTACAGCGGGCCGATGCGCGACGACGTACGGCAGGCGCGCAGCACGGCGAGTCCCCGCACCTCGCCGTCGGACAGCGCGACCAGCGCGGTGCGGCCGGGCGTGGTCGTCCAGGCCGCGAGGAAGCTGTCCCGTTCCGCCGGGAAGAACCGGCGGTCGTACGCGGTGACCCGGCCGAAGGGCAGTGTGCGGGCGTCCACCAGGGTGACGCCGGGCGGCGGGGCGACGTCGACCGGGACGAGCCCTTCGTACCGCAGGTTCGTCCACGCCGGACGGAACCCGGACCTGCGGTAGTTGGGCTGCTGCTCGACCACTCCGTCGAGACCGGTGTTCCGTCCGGCCAGCCGCGCAGTCCCGGCGGCCCAGAGCCGCATCCCGTATCCCTGTCCGCGCAGTTCCGGGCGGGTCAGGTAGAAGCCCAGGAAGCCGAAGCCGGTGCCGTAGCGGACCACGGAGACACACGAGGCGGGCACCCCGTCGATGCGGCCGATCAGGAAACCGCACGGATCGGCGGCGAAGAACGCCTGACCGTCGGTCAGCCCGGGGTTCCAGCCCTCGGCATGGGCCCAGTCCGCCATCATCCTGATGTCGTCCGCGCTTGCTGTGGTGATCTCGAAAGTCGGCACGGATCCACCATGGACCCGGCGGGCTGCCCGTTCAACGACGCCTCGCCCCGCTCACACGAACAGGAACGCGCCCGCCGTCGCCGCGCCGAGCGCCGTACCGGCCGTCACCTGGCCCACCGTGTGGTAGCCGAGCGCGACCCGCGACCAGCACACGGCGGCCGTCATGACGTACCCGGACAGCCACCACGGCGAGTGCACCACGGCCAGCAGCGCGACCACGGCCGAGGCGACCGAGGCGTCCACCGAGATCTTCCAGACCGTGTTGACGGCCAGCAGGACGACGGTCATCGCCCACAGCCCGAGCATCGCGGTCAGGATGCCCGAGGGGGCGCCACCCAGCACCATGACCGCAGAACCGATGCCGATGGAGCCGAGGATGACGAGGAAGATCGGGGCCCGCTTGGTCCGGTCGACGACATGGCGGTCGCCCCAGGTGCCGCGCCCCCGCTCCCACTCGATGTAGCCGGCCGGGACGAGCCCGGCGCACAGGGCGCCGAGGAATCCCCAGAGCAGCCCGGTCCAGTGCCCCGCCGCTGCCAGTCCGATGGCGAGCATGCCGGCCAGCAGGAGGTTGCGGGGCTGGAAGATGTCGGTCACGGTCCGCGCGGCGGACGGGCCGGCGTCGTGGGTGGTGCTCGTGCTCATGCCTGCTGCTCCTGCTCCCTGGACCGTCCGGCCGTGACCGCCGCGGAGGATTCGAGTACCTGCCGGGCCTGCTCCGGCGTGACCGTGCGGTACGCCGTCGCCACCCGGACCAGCCAGGCGACCTCGCCGTCCTGGTCGGTGGCGTGCTGGGTGCCGACGGCGGCCGCGTCGCCCGCCGGTGCCCCGGCGCTCCGGGCCGAGAGCGCCGCCTTGATCCAGTAGGCGTCGGCCAGCGGCCCGGCCTGCTTCCGGTCGGCGATCCCGGCCCCGGCGGCGGCCTCGGCGGCCGGCAGCAGCGAGTCGGGGACGTAGTGGCGCAGCTTCTCCACCGCGTCGGCGATGTCCGCCGACCAGCGGTCGACGCGCAGATCGGCCGGGGTGCCGAAGCGGGTCAGCTCGCGCAGCAGGGGCGCCGGGGGGTCGAAGGGCTGGTCGGGGAAGGCCGTCATCAGCTCGTACCAGAGCGCGTGCAGCTGCGTCTGGGCGCGCCAGAGCTTCGCCCGGCGGCGGACGTTGCTCAGTGCGGGGATGGAGGCGCCGATCGCGAAGAAGGCGAACAGCGCCACCTGCGAGGCCTCGGTGACCTCGTCGAACTTCAGGGCGAAGGCCTCGCCGGGCTGGTCGACGACGCTGACCCAGAGGAACAGCGTCCGGCTGACGGTGTAGCCGACGCCGATGAACATGGCGAACGTCATCATCCCCAGGCCCACCCGCAGATGGCGCCGCTCGGCGCTCGCGGTGGCGAGCGCCCACTGGTACGCGCAGACGGCGGAGGCGGCACCGAGGTAGAGGTAGAACACGCTCATGTAGAGCGTCGCGCCCCACTGGCCCGCATGGTCGGCGACGAAGCGGTCCGACGGCGTGGACCGGTCGACGACGGTGAAGAACAGCACTGTCAGCAGTACGAGGGTGGCGACGGAGGCCTTCGCCGCGACCTGCTGGATCATCCGCGCGAACCGTACGTGGCGCGGGACCGCCCCGGCGTCGGCGTACTGGCCGTAGATCGCCACGATGTAGCTGAGAATGGCCAGAATCGCGACCGTCGCCGTGTAGTGCTTGATCAGCACCGAAAGGTCGGTGACCGGACTGTCGTTGAGCCCGATGCGCACCGCACGGGTCTTGGTCCACAGCGCGGCGGCGAATCCCGCGTAACAGCCCCACAGGGCACGGCGGCGCCGGTCCTCCTCGTCGCCCCACAGAGCGGCAGGCATGCGCCACAGGGCGACGGCTGTCATCAGGCCGGCTATCAGATAACCGGCGACGTCGAGCGGGGTCACGGCGGAAGTCCTTGTGGTGGGGGGACGGGGATCGGGGGAAGCGGCGCTACGTGCGGCGGAACAGGCCGCGGCGGCGGTGGGCGACCGGGCGCGAGAGCGAGTTGGCGAGCCGCCCCACCATGTCATCGCTCGTCACGTCCCTGGCCATGCGGGGGATGAGCGAGGCACCCAATTCGGCCATGCGTTCGTCATGGGTGTCGTACTGGGCGCGGGCCTGTACGGCGTCCGGGCTCTTCAGCGCGTCCGGGCCGACGACCCGGGCGATCAGGGAGGTGTCGAAGACGGGCAGCAGCCGCCGCAGCTGCTCCGCGTCCAGCGAGGTGCCGTGGTCGAACCACTCGTGGCACAGCTCGTGCAGGATGACGTGCTGGGTCTGGTACTCGGTGGGGCGGCGGCGGTAGAGGACGAAGCTGGTCCCGCCGGCCTTCAGCCGCAGGCCGCAGGCGGCGTTGACGCGGGCCAGCCGGTCGGGCATCTCGTGCAGCACGATGGTGCGGCCGCGGGCCGCCTCCATGTTCGCCACCAGCCCCTCGACCGTGAAGGGGGAGGGGAGCGGGAGGCCGGCCAGTCCGGCCTCGCACTCCTTCCGCAGTTCGCGCAGGGACACGGCGTCAGCTCCGCGGTTCGCCGTCGGCCGGTGGCTGCCGGTCCTGCGCGTCCTGGAGCAGGGCGAGCGCGAACTGCAGCAGCTCCGGCGGCAGCCCCTCCTCGTCCAGACCCCGTCCGGCCAGCCCGTCGATCTCGCCGGTCCGCCGCTTCGCCAGGAACTGCAGTCCCGCGACGACGTCGTCGACGACCTCGGACTCCTCCTTGAAGAAGCGCCAGTCCACGCCGAAGCCGAGGCCGAGCGCCTTCAGGATCTCCTCGGACGGCTGGGTCACCTTGCCGGCGAGGATGTTGGAGAAGTAGCTGTGGGAGAGGGACCCGCCGCGCTCCTTGACCAGGTCGGCGAAGACCCGTCCCGAGATCTTGCGGCCGGGGAAGGTCTTCTCGACCATGTACTCGACCTTCTGCCGCAGCGTTCGCAGCTCCGGCGCGCGTTCTTCGCCGCTGTCCATCCGGCCCCCACGTTCACGTCCGCCGCCCGGGCGTCTGTCCTGCTCCGCGCGGTGCTCGATTCGGTCAACGGGCTCGTACTGTAACCAACCCCGACGCGTCGTCCGCTGCCTGGGGAGCCCTGACGGGACACCGTAAAGGGATGAAGGGGAGCATCCTGCTCCGGTGTCCGGAACAGGCTTGCGCAAACACTCTACGTCACTGTTAACTCGAAAAAACATGGGCAGGGGACCACGAGGGGAGTCCCTTGCCCGTGAAGACACCTGCGCGAACCCGCCTCCTGTACGAGGGCCGGGCGCGCACATGGGTGTAGCCCTTCACGACGGGGGATGCGTGAAGGGCTACGTGTGCATTATGACCTCTGGCCAGGCAGTCATCAACTGACCGGCCGGTCAGTGTTCTTGGCGGACCCCTGGCCGGCCCTCCCGGAGGGCGCGGTCACGACGGCCCCGGGGCGGGCCCGGAAGGCGGGGTCCGGCGGCGGGCCCAAGAGCGTCGGGACCGGGGCGGATCAGATTATTTCCCCCGTCCGGCCCCGGAAATCTGTCGCGGCTATGCTAGACACGATGGCTCGCACAATGAGAGTTTCTCGTTCGGTCAACGAAGTCAGCGATACGCGGCAGGTGCACATGCCCCCCGAAACCCCTCCGCATGCCACTGACCGTCTCGATGACGACGACTACCCCGCCTACACCATGGGCCGCGCCGCGGAGATGATCGGTGCGACGCCCGGATTCCTCCGTGCGATCGGTGAGGCCCGGCTGATCACTCCGCTGCGGTCGGAGGGCGGCCACCGCCGCTACTCGCGCTACCAGCTGCGCATCGCGGCCCGCGCCCGTGAGCTCGTCGACGGCGGAACGCCGATCGAGGCCGCGTGCCGCATCGTGATCCTGGAGGACCAGCTCGAAGAAGCGCTCCGGCTGAACGAGGAGCTGCGTCGGCCGACCCCGGGCCGCGACACGCCCTGAGCGGGCGCCGTCCCCGTCCCGCGCCGTCCCCGTACGTCCGTCCCCGTCTCGCCGGTTTCGGAGCCGTGCCCGCCGCTTGCCGTCCCGCGCCGGCCGCTTGCCGTCCCGCGCCCGCCGTTCCCGGCCCCGGCGCGCGCCGCCCCGGTGCGCGGTCTGGGTGCAGTGCTCGTCGGTGACGGAGTGGTGCGTGAACTCCATTGCTGCGGCGCGTAGTCGGCTCCACGTCCCGTCGGGCCGGTAGGGCCGGGGTGCACGTGCGGTGCGCCGGTCCCGAGGCTCCGTAGCACGGAGCGACGAATATCTATAGCCGCAAGCACAGAATTTTATGCAATGCCCGGTGAAGGTTTATGACGCGCCGGGCGGAGTGAAATTACTTGCCGCGCCCGCTCGCATTCATTGTGCTACTGTAGATCTCAGTTGCAGTTGTGGTTCCCAAAGACTCCAAGTGCTCTCCTCGGCTAAATGGGCCGGTGGGTGCGCTTTTGTATTTTCCGGTTCATTATCCGGATGGGGTAATCATCGCGGCGACGCGGGACTGGCACAGTGCTAGCCCCCGGGCTCTGCCCCAGAAGGAGATAAAACATGGCTACTGGCACCGTCAAGTGGTTCAACGCGGAAAAGGGCTTCGGCTTCATCGAGCAGGATGGTGGCGGCGCTGACGTCTTCGCCCACTACTCGAACATCGCCGCCAGCGGCTTCCGTGAGCTGCAGGAGGGCCAGAAGGTGAACTTCGACGTCACGCAGGGCCAGAAGGGCCCGCAGGCGGAGAACATCACCCCCGCGTGAATCTGATGACACCGGCGCTCACGCGCTGAGTGCGCATCCACAGCTGGGGCCCGCACCTTGGGTGCGGGCCCCAGCTCGTTGCTTTTCCCGGGTCCGCCCCCGTGCACGCCGTGCCGGTTCCACCGCCACGAGCCGCCGGGGAAGCACACAGGACCCATGCTCTTCACCATGCGGCGGACGATCCGCCATGGCTCCCGGACCACCGGTCCGCCGGAGCCCCGTGACGAGACCCGCAGGCCCGTGTCCCGGGCCGGCTCGTCCGTCATTGCGAAGCGCCGGACCCGGCTCTGCCGGGCCCGTATCGGCCCAAGACCGGCCGCCGGGCTTCGTTCACGTATGCCAACGGCCCGTTCTTGCGATTCTTGTGCCGCTCGTCGCCGCAATGAATTCCTCGATACGCGCCATATCGAGGAAAGGTTCTGCATGAACCGCGATCGCACAGCTCGCTCCAATGACCGTTTTTCCCGTACCACCCGCGGCGGTGGAGCCACCGGTTCCGGCGGCTCCCGTTCGGGTGGCGGCGGCTTCCGCTCGCAGGCCCCGGGCCGCCAGGGCAGCGGCCAGGGACGCTTCGGCGCCCCGGCCCAGCGCTCCGGTGGTGGCTACGGCCGCCGCCCCGCCGCCAAGCAGGGCGAGTTCGCCCTGCCGAAGACCATCACCCCGGGACTGCCCGCCGTAGAGGCCTTCGCGGACCTCGACATGCCCGCGCCGCTGCTGTCGGCGCTCGCGACCGAGGGCGTCACCGTGCCCTTCCCGATCCAGGCGGCCACGCTGCCGAACTCGCTCGCCGGCCGTGACGTGCTCGGCCGCGGCCGCACCGGATCGGGCAAGACGCTCGCCTTCGGTCTGGCCCTGCTGGCCCGTATCGAGGGACAGCGCGCCGACTCCCGGCGCCCGCTGGCCCTGGTCCTCGTCCCCACCCGGGAACTGGCCCAGCAGGTCACCGACGCGCTCACCCCGTACGCCCGCTCGCTCAAGCTGCGGCTGGCCACCGTCGTCGGCGGCATGTCGATCGGCCGGCAGGCCGCTGCGCTGCGCGGCGGCTCCGAGGTCGTCGTCGCCACGCCCGGCCGGCTCAAGGACCTGATCGATCGCGGCGACTGCACCCTGGACAGGGTCTCCATCACCGTTCTGGACGAGGCCGACCAGATGGCCGACATGGGCTTCATGCCGCAGGTCACCGGGCTGCTCGACCAGGTGCAGTCGGAGGGCCAGCGGATGCTGTTCTCGGCCACCCTGGACCGAAACGTGGACCTGCTGGTCCGGCGCTACCTGCACGACCCGGTCGTCCACTCGGTCGACCCGGCCGCCGGTGCGGTGACGACGATGGAGCACCACGTGCTCTACGTCCGCGGCGCCGACAAGTACGCCACCACGACGGAGATCGCCGCCCGCGACGGCCGGGTGATCATGTTCCTCGACACCAAGCACGCCGTGGACAAGCTCACCGACCACCTGCTCAGCAGCGGGGTACGGGCGGCGGCGCTGCACGGCGGGAAGTCCCAGCCGCAGCGCACCCGGACCCTGACGCGGTTCAAGACCGGACACGTCACGGTGCTGGTCGCCACGAACGTCGCGGCCCGCGGCATCCACGTCGACAACCTCGATCTGGTCGTCAACGTCGACCCGCCGAGCGACCACAAGGACTACCTGCACCGCGGCGGCCGCACCGCCCGCGCCGGTGAGTCCGGCAGCGTCGTCACGCTGGTGCTGCCCAACCAGCGCCGCGAGATGACGCGCCTGATGGCCGACGCCGGGATCACCCCGCAGATCGCCGAGGTCCGCTCCGGCGAGGCCGAGCTGAGCCGGATCACCGGTGCGCAGGCGCCCTCGGGCGTGCCCGTCACCATCACCTCGCCGCCCTCCGAGCGTCCCAAGGGCGGCTCCTCGTCCCGCGGCCGGCGCAGCCGGCCGTCCCAGGCGCGCCGCTCGTCGTCCTCGTCGGCGTCGTCGTCCTCCCAGTCGCGGAGCGGCGGCGCACCGCGCCGTTCCTCCGGCGACCGCGCCGCCTGAGAGGCTGCCGACCGCGCGGCCTGAGAGGCTGCCACCCGCGTTCCCTGCCCGGTTTCCGCTCCCGACCCCGTTGAGGCACTATGCGCTGCGTCATCGCCCGCTTCCCGTTCGACCTGTTCAAGCACGAGGTCGAGGAATCGATGAAGGGCATCAAGCCCGAACCCGTCACCGGGGAATCGGTGATCATCAGCCGTCGTGTGTACCCCGTCAAGCAGGTGGGCGAGGTCATCACCCGGCAGGACCGCCGCGACTTCTCGGCCGGTGAGGTGACCCGGGCGCTCTCGCGCCTCGGCTTCACCACCCGGTCCGTCCCGGCCCCCGCCGCACCCGTGGTGCTCAGTCCCCTGGAGGCGGCCTCGGCCGCACTGGGGACTCCCGGCCAGGACGCCTGAGCCGGCACCGTCACACACCGAGGCCCGGTCTCCCCGAGAGGGAGGCCGGGCCTCGGCGCGTGCGGTGTCAGGCCCAGAGCGCCTCGGCGAGCGTGACACCGGCGAACGCCGCGCCGAGACCCGCGACCACGCTCGCCACCGCGTTGGCCGCCGCGTAGAACCGTGCCCCGCCCTCGGCCAGCCGCAGCGTCTCGTAGCTGAACGTCGAGTACGTGGTCAGGGCCCCGCAGAGCCCCGTCCCGAGCAGCAGCTGCAGGTGCGAGGAGGCGGCGCCGGCCGCCGCCGCGCCGGTCAGCAGGCCCAGCACCAGACAGCCGCTGACGTTCACCGTGAAGGTCCCCCACGGGAAGACGGTGTCGTGCCTGGCCTGCACCGCACGGTCGGTGAGGTACCGCAGCGGGGCACCGACCGCCGCGCCGACGACCACCAGCAGCCAGTTCACGGGCGCTCCCCGGGGTCCCGCGCCGGGAGGACGATCTCGCAGGCGTCCAGCGTGACCGTGCCGTCTGCGGTCAGTTCGGCGATCAGCGGCAGGAACGCACGGATCTTCGCCTCCGCGTCCACGATCACCACCGCGACCGGCAGGTCCTCGCTGAGCGACAGCAGCCGCTGGGTGTGGATCATGGAGGAGGCGCCGAAGCCCTCGATGCCCCGGAACACACTGGCGCCCGCCAGTCCCGCCGCGTGCGCCCGGTGCACGATCTCCGTGCAGACCGGACGGTGGTGCCAGGTGTCGGACTCGCCGACCAGGACGGTCAGCCGCAGGCCGGGTGCCGTGTCCGGTGTCGTCATGCCTGCCTCCACGCCAGTGCGCGGCGTGTCAGCCACACCGCGCTTCCCACCGCCGCGAGGGCCGCGAGCAGTGTCACACCCAGATAGACCAGACCGGTGCGGACCCGGCCGCCGTCGACGAGGCGCTCGATGTCCACGGCGTACGTGGAGAAGGTGGTGAACCCGCCCAGTACCCCGGTGCCGAAGAACGGCCGCACCAGGCGGTGGACCGTCCACACCTCGGTGATTACGACCATGAACACACCGATCACCGCGCAGCCGACGACGTTCACCACGAGGGTCGTCCACGGGAACGTGCCCGTCGGGGTGGGCCACAGGAGCGCGGCCCCGTAGCGGGCGCAAGCGCCCACCGCGCCGCCGAGCGCGACCACCGCGACGACGGCGGTCTGCGGGTTGCGGGACTTCGTGGACACACTTCTCCTACCTGCCGGGGCACCCGCCGGACGCGGCTGCGCACGTACGCAAGCAGGGACCGTTGGCGGCACTCCGGCCGCGGTTCGGGTACGGCGGGCCCCACCGCCGTGCGGTGACCGTCGCCGGTCCCCGCTCTCCTCAGAATATCGCCCGGATCCTGCGGGGCGGGTTGACCTAGGGTTGCCGGGTGTATGCGAACGGGGAGTTGCGGACAGCAGTAGGGGACATCCAGCGGGGCCGCATCCCCCGCCAGCGGGACGGGGAGCGGGGGGACAGGGAGCCGGAAGCCGGGAAGCCGTGGTGGCGGCGGCACGCTGTGCCGGTCGTCGCCGTGGCCGTCGTGATTCCGCTCTACGCCGTGTGGGCCGCCGTCCTGGCCACCGGCGGCGGTGACCTCGCCGCGCAGCTCGCCTGGTCGGGGTTCACGGCCCGCCACCCGGGTGCGGCCTACAACCTCTCCTGGTACGGGGGGACGCACACGGCCAACTACAGCGTCTTCTCCTCGTACTTGATGGCATTCTTCGGTGTCCGGGCGGTGTCCGTGGCCGCCGGGATCGCGGGCACCTGGCTCATGGCCCTCCTCTTCGTACGCAGGGGTGTGCCGCATGCTCTCCTTCCCGCGGTCCTCGCCGCGCTCGCCCTGTGGTGCAACGTCGCGTCGGGGCGTACGACCTTCGCGCTCGGTGTCGCCGTCGGGCTCGTCGCCTGCCTCTACGTCCACCGCTCGGTGACGGCCGTCGTGGCCGGGGCGCTTGCGACGATGGCCAGTCCGGTCGCCGGGCTGTTCCTCGTGGTGGCGGGGGCCGCCTACCTTCTGGACCGGCAGTGGCGAAAGGGCGCGGTGCTGATGGTGCCGTTCTTCGCCGTCGTGGGCGCCACCGCGGTGCTCTTCCCGTTCCAGGGCGAACAGCCCATGGCCGCCAACAGGCTGTGGATGCCGGTCGTCGTCTGTGCCGTCCTCGCGGTCGCGGCGCCGGTGGGGCGGGAATGGCGTCTGCTGCGGTACGGCGCCATGGTGTACGCCGTCGGCGTGCTCCTCACCTTCCTCATCGCGTCCCCGATCGGTACGAACGTGGAGCGGCTGCTCGGTCTCGTCGCCGTGCCCGTGCTGGTCATGGCGGTCCTCGCCCTCGTCCGGGAGAAGGCGTGGGTGCGGACGGCCGTGATGGCGGTGGCCCTCGTGCTGTCCGCCAACTGGCTGGTCGACAAGACCGTGGACGACCTCCGGGTGTCCACGGAGGTGCCGTCCTGGGCGTCCCGTACCGAGGGCGTGGTCGGTGAACTGCGCCGGCTCGACGCCGGTCTCGGCCGCGTGGAGGTCGTTCCGGCCCGAAACCACCGCGAGGCGGCGGCACTTGCCCCGCACGTGAACATGGCGCGCGGCTGGAACCGCCAGCTCGACGTCGAACGCGGGCGGCTCTTCTACGACGGGCGGCTGTCCCCCGCCGCCTACCGGGCCTGGCTGGACCGGTGGGCCGTGGGCTACGTGGTGCTGCACCACGGACAGCCCGACGGCCCCGCCGAGGCCGAGGCGGCGCTGATCAGGTCCGGTCAGCCGTGGCTGAAGCGGGTGTGGCGGGACGAGGGCTGGACGATCTACCGGGTACGGGGCGCGAGGCCGCTGGTGGAGGCCCCCGGCGAGGTCGCGGGCGGCGACGACGCCGAGCTGGTGGTGCGGATGCCCGAGGCGGGATCGGTGACCATCCGCGTCGCCCATTCACCGTGGCTGCGGGTGCGCGGCGTGGACGGGGCCGCCGGGGGCTGCCTGCGGCAGGACGGTGAGTGGACGAGGCTGACCGTGCCGAAGGGCGGGACGTACCGCCTGGACTCGGCGTACCGGCTGCCGCGCGGCGGGGGCTGCTGAGGCGGCGTGTCGGTTTTGGGGCGGTGGGGGCTGCTGAGGCCGTGTACCGGCCCCTGCGGCAGTGGTTGTCCGCCCTGTGCGGCTCGCGGGCCGGACCAGCGGTTTCACCCGATCGGCCACCGCATCTGCGCGCCGGGCGGAGAGGCCGCAGGGTGGTCCCATGTGGCTCCGTCACCGACTCTGGCCGGCTGCCGCGGTTCTCCCGCTCACCCTTCTGATGCTGCGGGACGCCCCGGTGCGCCTCGTGCTGCCCCCGCCGGACACCCCGGTCCACCAGCGGCCGCGCGGGGTGCCGCAGCCCGCCATCGTCACCCGGGCGGGCTGGCACGCGGACGAGGGCATGGTGCGGGAGCACGCGGTCTACACGGGCGCCGTGCGGGCGGTCTTCATCCATCACACGGGGGAGTCCAACACCTACGACTGCGCCGACGTGCCACGCATGCTGCGGGCGGTCGAGGAGTCCCACATCAAGGGCAACGGCTGGGACGACATCGGCTACAACTTCCTCGTCGACCGGTGCGGGACGATCTACGAGGGCCGGGCCGGCGGCATCACGCGGCAGGTCCGCGGGGCGCACACCACGGGTTTCAACGCCGACAGCGTCGGCATAGCCGTGCTGGGCAACTACGGCCGCGGGGCCGAGGTGCCGCAGGCCATCGTCAAGGCCCTCGCCGAGGTGGCCGCGTGGAAGCTGCGGCCCGGGTCGGACCCGCGCGGCACGGTGCGGCTGGTCTCGACGAACGACGCGAGCAGGTATCCGAAGGGCAAGGCGGCCGTGCTGCACGTCATCTCGGGCCACCGAGACGCCTACCAGACCAACTGTCCCGGAGAGGCGCTGTACGCGCAGCTGCCCGCGATCCGGGCCGCGGCGGCGGCCCTGCGCGAGGCGCGGACGGGCACGGAGGACGCGGAGAGTCCTCCCTGAGGTTCGTACTAGTGCATAATGCTGTTCTGTCTAGTTCAAAATGGGTTAGCATGCCGCCATGCCTGCCACGACCCCGCTTCCCGTGACCCTGACCGGCCGCCACGTCCGCGTCGAGCCGCTGTCCCAGGACCATCTCGACGACCTCTTCGCCGCCGGCGGCGGTGACGACGAGGTCTGGCGCTGGCAGGGCGGACCGGCCCCGCAGACCCGGGAGGCGCTCGGCGCGAAGCTCACGGACCTGCTCGCAGCAGCGCGACGCGGGGTGTACGTCCCGTTCGCCGTCATCCACCGGGCGAGTGGCCGGGCGGTCGGCTGGACCACCTACATGGACGTCGACGCGGCCCACGAACGCCTGGAGATCGGATGGACGTGGTACGGCCGCGCCCACTGGCGATCGGCCGTCAACACCGAGACGAAGCTGCTTCTGATCGGCCACGCCTTCGACGAACTGGGAATGGGGCGTGTGCAGTTGAAGACGGACCACCTCAACACCCGTTCTCAGGAAGCGATCGCCCGGCTCGGCGCCCGGCGCGAAGGGGTGCTGCGGCGCCACCGCCGCCGCCCCGACGGCACCTGGCGCGACACGGTCTACTTCTCACTGCTCGCCGACGAATGGCCCGAGGCGAAGGCGCGCCTGGAAGCGCGTCTCTGACCCTCGCCGGTCCCGCGCGGCCGGCTGCCGGCGTCCGTACGGGGGCAGGCCCCCGGGCCCGGGTCCACCGGTCGGTGGACCCGGGGTTCCACCGGGCGGGGCTGCCGGGTGAAGGGCCCCTCGAACCAGCATGGACGCATGAGAATGCGACCTGTACGTATGGCCCGTTGGAGCGCCCGGCACCCGTGGCGCGCGATCGTCGGCTGGTTCGTCTTCGTGCTCCTGTGCCTCGGCGCGGGCATCGCCACCGGCAGCAACCCCGCCACCACCGAGGACTTCTGGGTCGGCGAGGCGGGCCGCGCCGAGTCGATGGCCACCGACGGCGGCCTCCAGCGCCGGCCCACCGAACACGTCCTGATCCGCGCCGGGTCCGGCCCCCTGGACACGGAACGGGCCACCGCCGCGGCCCGCGACCTCACCGCCCGGATGGACGCGCTGCCCGAGGTGGCCGACGTGGCGCCGCCCGTCCGCTCGAAGGACGGCACGGCCCTGCGCGTGACCGTGGTCATGAAGGGCGCCGAACTCGACGCCAGGAAGAACGTCGTCCCGCTCCTCGACCGGACCGCGCAGGTGGCCGAGGCCCACCCGGACCTGATCGTGGAGGAGACCGGCTCGCCCGCCATCAGCAAGGGCGTCAACGACCAGCGCGGCGAGGACCTCGCGCTGTCCGAGCGCCTCTCCCTGCCGGTGACGCTCGTCATCCTGCTGGTCGTCTTCGGCTCGGTCGTCATGGCGGGCGTGCCCCTGCTGCTGGCGCTCTCCTCCATCGCCGCGACGATGGGCCTGGCCGGCCTGGCCTCGCACCTGATGCCCGACCCCGGCGTCGGGACCAACATGATCCTGCTCATGGGGCTCGCGGTCGGCGTCGACTACACGCTCTTCTACCTCAAGCGCGAACGCGAGGAACGGGCCCGTGCGGCGGGCCGGCTCAGCTCCGAGGCGCTCGTGGAACTCGCGGCGGCGACCGCGGGCCGGGCCGTCGTGGTCTCCGGCCTCGCCGTGATCGTCTGCACCGCCACCCTCTACCTGGCCACCGACGTCATCTTCTCCTCGCTCGCGACCGGAACCGTCCTCGTCGTCGCCGTGGCCGTCCTCAGCTCGCTCACCGTGCTGCCCGCACTGCTCGTGAAGCTCGGCCACCGCGCCGAACGCCGCGCCGCGAAGAAGGCCGCCCGCCGGGCGAAGCGCGGTGCCCCGGCCCGTACGGAGGCGGCGAAGCCCGAGAACGGCCGGATCTTCGGCGCGCTCATGCGACCCGCGCAGCGCCACCCCGCGATCACCCTGTGCGTATCGGTCCTGGTCATGCTCGCCGTGGCGGCGCCCGCTCTGGGCCTCAAGCTCATCGACCCGGGCAAGGACACCTTCTCCCGCTCCATCCCGGCCATGCAGGTCTACGACCGGCTGACCGCCGCGTTCCCCGAACTCCTGGTCAAGCACGAGGTGGTGGCCCGGAGCACCCCCGGCCGGGCGCCCCGGGTCAGGCAGGCGCTGACCGAGCTCGGCCGTACCGCCCAGGCGGACCCGCTCTTCGCCCGCACCGCCGAGCCCGTGGTGCGGACCTCCGCCGACGGCCGGACCAGCGTGCTGGAACTGGCGGTGCCGCACCCGGCACCCTCCGACGAGGCGATCGCCTCGCTGGACCACCTGCGCAACCGCTACATCCCTTCCACAGTCGGTGGGTTGACGGCCGTGGACATCGCGGTCAGTGGTGATGTGGCGCGCGGCCAGGACTACGTGCACCACGAGCGGAGCAAACTGCCGCTGGTGATCGGATTCCTGCTGCTGCTCACCTTCGTGACCACCGCCGTGGCGTTCCGCTCGGTCGTCGTCGGCCTGCTCGGAGTCGTACTGAACCTGCTCTCCGCCGCCGCCGCGCTCGGCGCACTCGTCCTGGTTTTCCAGGGCACATGGGCCGAGGGCCTGCTGGACTTCGACTCCCTCGGCGCCATCGCGTCCAGGGTGCCGCTCTTCCTCTTCGTGCTCCTCTTCGGCCTGTCGATGGACTACCAGGTCTTCGTCGTCAGCCGGATCAAGGAGGCCATGGAGCACGGGATGACGGCCCGCGAGGCGGTACTCGACGGCATCGCACGCTCCGCCAAGGTGGTGACCAGCGCGGCCCTGGTCATGGTCACGATCTTCGCGGCCTTCGTCTTCCTGCACCTCACCGAGATGAAGCAGATGGGCTTCTGCCTGGCGGTGGCGGTCCTGCTGGACGCCGTGGTCATCCGGATGATGATCCTTCCCGCCGCCCTGCTCCTCCTCGGTGAGCGGGCCTGGCGTCCGCTGCGGCCCTCGCGCCGCAGGGGCGCCGGTGCCGCTGCGGCCCCGGCCGGCCGGCCCGTCCCCCACGTAGGCTGACGGCCATGCTTCAACGGCCGCAGCGCGGCGACCCGGTCTGGATCTGGGTGCTCCACGGGTGGGAGGTCTTCTCCTGGGGGCTGATCGCCCTGGTCACCCTGATCACGATGTCGGGCGGCACCTCGACGGACCGCAAACTCGGGATCCTCGCGCTGACGGCCGTGCTCGCCCTCTGCTGCGTGCGGGTGCGCAGGCACCCGGGAGACCGGCGGCCGTGGGGATACGGATACCTCTGCGTCCTCGTCGTCGTGCTGGGGCTGCTCTCGGGCCTCGGTGACGGCTTCGGGGTCTTCTACGCCGTGACGCTCACGCAGTTCATCGTCTTCGCGGACAGTCCTCGGGGCGCGATCCTGTTCAGCGGCCTCGGCGCCCTGGCGATCACCCTCGGCGGCAGTCTGCGCGAGGGCGGGCAGGGGGACGTGTTCCTCATGAACACCCTCTCCTCCCTGGGGGTCTGGGCGGTGGCCGTCGTGATGGCGCTGGTGACGCCCAGGGCGTTGGCGCAGCGCGACGAACGAGCGGCTCTGCGCGCCGAGTTGAAGAGCACCCGGCTCGAACTGGCGGAGGTCTACCAGCGCCAGGGCGCGGCGGAGGAACGCGAACGCCTCGCCCGGGAGATCCACGACACCCTCGCCCAGGGCTTCGCCTCCATCATCGTGCTCGCCGAGGCGGCCAGGTCCCAGCTGTCCGTGGACGTCGACCGCAGCGCCCAGCAGCTCCAGTCCATCGAGCAGACGGCCCGGGAGAACCTCGCCGAGGCCCGGGTCCTGGTCGGCGCCGCCCCCAGCAGCGGCGTGGCCCCCGGATCGGTCGCCGCGACGCTCCGCCGCACGCTGGACCGATTCACCGAGGACACCGGGCTCGACGTGTCGGCGGACCTCGCCGACATCCCGTGCGACCAGCCGACGAGGATCGCGCTGCTGCGCTGCACCCAGGAGTCCCTGGCCAACATCCGTAAACACGCGGCGGCCACCACGGTCGGCGTGGTCCTGGCGCACGGACCCGACACCGTCGAGCTGGAGATCACCGACGACGGCCGCGGGTTCGTCGTCGAGGACTCCCGCGGCTTCGGCCTGGACGGCATGCGCAAACGGCTCGCCGAGTTCGGCGGCGGCCTCACCGTCACCAGTTCGCTCGGCGACGGCACCCGGATCCTCGCCACCATCCCGCTCGCCTTCGACGGTCAGGTGTGACATGACAGCCGACACGAACACCGCCACCCCACCGCTGCGGATCATCCTGGCCGACGACCACACGGTGATGCGCGCCGGACTCGTCGCGCTGCTGTCCTCGGAACCCACCGTCGAGATCGTCGGCGAGGCGGGCGACGGCCGTGAGGCGGTCCGCCTCGTCGAACGGCTCCGGCCCGATGTGGCGCTGCTGGACCTGCGGATGCCGGTCCTGGACGGGGTGGGCGCCACCTTGGAGATCGTCGCGGGCGAGGCCCCCACCCGGGTGCTGATCCTGACGACGTACGAGACCGACGCGGACATCGAGCGCGGCGTCGAGGCGGGCGCCACCGGCTATCTGCTCAAGGACGCCACCCGCGAGCAGTTGGTGGATGCGATCCACTCGGCGTCGCGGGGCGAGACGGTCCTGGCCCCGCGGGTCGCGCAACGCCTGGTGGCGAGGTTGCGCTGCCCGGAGCCCGTCACCCTGACCGCCCGCGAGTCCGAGGTGCTCCGGGCGGTCGCGGACGGGCTGTCGAACGTGGAGATCGGCCGCCGGCTGTTCATCGGCGAGGCCACGGTGAAGACCCATCTGCTGCGGATCTTCGCCAAACTCGACGTCAACGACCGCACGCGCGCCGTGGTGGTGGCCATGAACGCGGGTCTGCTGCAAGGACGTTAGAACCTGGGCGGCCCCGCCGACGGGGTTCGCCCATGTCGGCCCCGGTGGTGTCCGACTCGGAGAGCCGCTTCGACCGCGACGTGGCCGCCCAGCCGGGAGCGGGCCATCTCATCGTGCTCCTCGGCGTGAACGATCTCGGCCACCCGGGCACGGTGGCCCCGGAGTCGGAACGGGTGTCGGCGGCGGACCTGATCGACGCGCACCGCCGGCTGATCGCCCGGGCCCACGAGCGCGGGCTGAAGGCGTACGGCGGCACGATCCTGCCGTTCAAGGGCGACACGCTCGGCTTCTGCTCCCCGGCCGACGAGGCCGCACGCACGACCTTCAACCACTGGCTGAGGACCAGCGGCGAGTACGACGGAGTGGTCGACTTCGACAAGGCCTTGCGCGACCCGTCCGACCCGCAGCGTCTCCGGGCCCGTTACGACAGCGGCGACCATCTCCACCCGAACGACGCGGGCGCCGAGGCGATGGCGGAGGCGGTGCCGCTGAAGATCCTGCGCCGACTGCGCTGACTGCGCTGACTGCGCTGACTGCGCCGAGTGTGCTGACCGCACCGGCTGCACCGGCTGCACCGGCTGTGTTGACCTGCCTGACTGCGCTGACGGCTCCGCCTACAGCGCGTCCGGGCCCCGCTCGCCCGTGCGGACCCGCACCACCGTTTCGACCGGCTGCATCCACACCTTGCCGTCGCCGATCCGGTCGGTGCGGGCGGCGCGCACGATCCCGTCGATGACCGCATCCGCGTCCGGGTCGGCGACGACGACCTCGATCCGGACCTTGGGGACCAGGTCGACCCGGTACTCGGCGCCCCGGTACACCTCGGTGTGGCCGTGCTGACGCCCGTAGCCACTGGCCTCGGTGACGGTGAGCCCCTGCACGCCGAGCTCCCGCAGCGCGGTCTTCACCTCGTCGAGGCGGTGCGGTCTGACGATGGCGGTGATGAGCTTCATGGGGCGGAGTTCCTGTCCTTGGAGAGCGGCGTCGGCCGGGCGGCCACGGCCTGCGGAGCGCCGTGACCCAGGGCGCCGTGATCGTAGGCGCTCTCCGCGTGCAGTGTCTGGTCCAGGCCGGTGAGCTCCTCGTCCGCGGAGGCACGAAGTCCCATGAACCGGTCGACGGCCTTGCCGATCCCGTACGTCATGAGGAAGGTGTAGGCCGCCACGGCCAGTACGGCGACGGCCTGCCGGGAGAGCTGGCCGAACCCGCCTCCGTACAGCAGCCCTTCCGCGCCGCCGGTCATCGTGGCCGTCGCGAACAGGCCGATGAGCAGTGTGCCGACGATGCCGCCGACGAAGTGCACGCCGACGACGTCCAGCGAGTCGTCGTAGCCGAACCGGAACTTCCAGGCGACGGCGTACGAGCAGACGACACCCGCGGTGAGGCCGACGGCGGCGCCGCCCAGGATGCCGACGGTGCCGCAGGCCGGGGTGATCGCGACCAGTCCTGCGACCGCGCCCGAGGCGGCGCCGAACGTGGTGGGGTGGCCGTCGCGCTTCTGCTCGACGAAGAGCCAGCCGAGCAGCCCGGTGCACCCGGCGACCAGGGTGTTGAGGACCGAGGCGGCCGCCAGACCGTTGGCGCCGAGCGCGGAACCGCCGTTGAAGCCGAGCCAGCCGAACCAGAGCAGCCCGGCACCGAGCATCACCATGGGCAGGTTGTGCGGGCGCATCGCGTCCTTCCTGAACCCGATGCGCGGCCCCACGACGAGCGCGAGCGCCAGCCCGGACGCCCCGGACGCGATCTCCACGACCAGCCCGCCGGCGAAGTCGAGTGCGCCCAGCGAGTCCTTGATCCAGCCGCCCGGACCCCATACCCAGTGGGCGACGGGGGCGTAGACGAGCAGCGTCCACACCGGCACGAGGACCAGCCAGGCGGCGAACTTCGTACGGTCCGCGATCGCCCCGCTGATCAGTGCTGCGGTGACGATCGCGAAGGTCAGCTGAAACGTGGTGAACAGCAGGGTCGGCACGCTGCCGGTCACGGTGTCGGGCCCGATCCCGGCCATGCCCACGTGCCGCAGGTCCCCGACGAGCCCGCCGTACGCATCGTCCCCGAAGGCCAGCGAGTACCCGGCGAGCAGCCAGACGACGGTGACGAGAGCGATCGAGACGAAGCTCATCATCAGCATGTTGAGTACGTTCTTCGTCCGGACCATGCCGCCGTAGAAGAGTGCGAGCCCGGGAGTCATCAGCAGGACGAGTGCGGTGGCGGCGAGCAGCCAGGCGGTGTCACCTGTGTCGATACCGGCCGCGGCCACGGTCACGGGGGTCACGGGGGAGTCCCTCCTCGGGGCGCGTGCGGTGCGGGCGTCTGAGAGCGTGACCGGTGCGCGTTTCGTAACTGGGACCCGGATGTTTCCGGCGCATTTCATTGCGCGGAGGTTGCTGAAGTCTCACCGGTGCGGGAGAGATGTGAAGGACCGGTGGGCGCACCACTCCCGTCTGCTACCTTGCTATGCATGGAACCCGGTAAGGCAAGTGGTCAGGCGGGCGACCCGACCACGGGCAGGATCGAAAGCCAGCTGCTCAAAGGGGTGTTGGAGTACTGCGTGCTCGCGCTGATGCGGGACGAGCCGAAGTACGGGGTCCAGCTGGTCCGCGAACTGGAGGCGACGGGCGCTCTGGCGACCGGCCAGGGCACGGTCTATCCCCTGCTGTCGCGGCTGCGGCGGGAGGAGTTCGTCGTCACCACCTGGCAGGAGTCGACGTCCGGGCCGCCGCGGCGCTACTACGCGCTCTCGGAGGCCGGTCATGCCGCGCTCGCCCGGTTCGCCGCAGTCTGGCCGGGATTCCGGCACGCCGTCGACGACCTCGTCATGCCGGGCCAGGGGCTCGGTGCGCATAAGGAAGGGCACCACCTTGAAGACCGATGAAACGCTGACGCGCGAGTATCTGGCGGCAGTCGAACGCGAGACGTCGACGCTGCCGGCCGCGGCCCGTCAGGAGCTCATCGCCGACCTCGGCGAACACATAGAGGTCGCGCTCGCCGAACGGCCCGGCAACGTGCACGAGATCCTGCGGGAGGTGGGCGACCCGCGCGTCATCGCCGCGACGGCGCTCCAGGAGCTCGGCGGGACCGCGAGCGTGCCGGCCCGCGGCCCCGGCCGCCGACGCTCCCCGGTCTGGCTGCCGCTCGCCCTCCTGGTGGTCGGCGATGTGCTCCCGTACCTCGGAGCCATGGCCCTCACCTGGATCGGCTTCGCGGCCAGGGTCACCGCCGTCGTGATCGTGTGCCGGGCCCGCCACTGGACGGTGGCCCAGAAGTGGACCGGCCTGACCCTGGCCATCATCGTCCCGGTCGTCGCGCACGTCGCCTGGTACCTCTCCCCCGTTCCCCACCACGGAAGCGCGGCGGAGCCGGTGGCGCGCTGGACGCTCGTCGCCCTGGTGTTCCTCCTGACGCTGGCGGGCGCCGGGTCGCTGTGGCGCGACAGGCGCCGCTCGTAGTCGCCCAGTTGCCCAGTCGCCCAGTAGCCCAGTCGCCCAGTGAAGTCCGACGGCTCGATCTGGTTCTCCGACCCGGACTTCGGCATCACCAGCGACTACGAGGGCTGCCGCGCGGAGAGCGGGTTCGGCGCCGACAACGTGTACCGCATCGACCCGTCCACCGGTGAAGTGCGCCTGGTCGCAGACTGTTTCGGCGCACCGAACGGACTGGTCCCCTCCGCCGACGAGCGGCAGCCGTAGGTCTCCGACACCCGGGCCGGCCGGCCTCATCCGCCTCTCGGTGTACGGGAAGACGGCACCCTGTCGGACGGAGGGGTCTTCTGTCTTCGCGGCCGCGGGGGCACGCGAGGCGGCCCGCTTCGACAACAGGGGCTGTCGCACGACGCCTCCCCCCAGGTGCTCGACGCGCTCGCCGGTGCGCTGAGGCTGGACGAGCCGGAACGGGCCCACCTGCACGCCCCGGCCCGCGCACCGAGAGGAGGCGGACCCGCCGTCCGTCCGGGGCCCGAGCGGATCTCCGAGGCCACCTCGGCCCTGCCGGCCGCCATCGACGGCACACCAGCCGTCGCCGACGGACTCCGGGGCCCACCTCCCTCGGCCTGCGCCACGGCAACGTCCATGTGCTCAGCGCCGCTTGCACCACGGGTACCGACCCCAACCTGCTGCGCGCCCGCCTCGACGGCCACGGGTGACACCTCGCCGCTGTGAGCGGCATGGCACGAGACGCTCACAGTGGCGGCATGTGGCCTTCCTCACAGTGAAAGCTTCGGCAGGGAAAGCAACTGAGCCCTTTCGTCTCGTGTGTCCGTCGCGATGAACCGGTGTCGGCCGGATCCGGTGAAGAAGGTGTGGGGGCCAATCGCCGTTCCGGTCATACGATCGCCTCAAGTCGCCTCTGTGTGTCCCATTCCGCAGCGACTCCTCTTCTCGCTTTCGGACCCCGGAGGGCTCTTGTGAAGATTCGCCGGATTCTTGCCACAGCTGTTGCCGCCGCAGTGACCACGCCCGCTCTCCTGTTGTCGGTCGCTCCCGCGTTCGCCGCCGACAAGCCGACGGCGCAGACCCAGCACAAGCCGTCCGTCGCGGAGTTGGAGAAGGCCGCCGCCGCGGCGAAGACGGCGTACGACAACGCCGTGGCAGCCGAGGCCGACACCTTGGCGGCTCTGAAGGTGCTCATGTCCGACACCACTCCTCTGGCCCTGGCGGCGAAGGCCGCCAAGGCCGCGGCGACCGACGCCGCCACCGCGAAGACCGAGGCCGACCGGGCGGCCGCCGACGCCGAAGCGGCGGTCGACGGTCTCCCGGAGACGGCAACGGATGCGGAGAAGGCCGCCGCGGCGACGACTCTCGCCGAGGCGGAAGCCGCAGCCGCAGCCGCCGCCGAGGCCAAGACCGCCGCCGATGCCAAGGCGGTGGAGGCCGACGAAGCGCATGACGACGAGCGGGTCGGCGCGGCCAGGGCGCTGTCCGTGGCACGGGAGGTCACCAAGGAGGCGCTCGCAGCCAGGACCGCCGCCGACGAGGCGCTGGCCGAGGCGAAGGAGGAGCTCCACGGCGGCGACTACTTGGACACCTGCGTCTCCGAGACCGAGCTCACCGCGGTCATCACGGGTGTGCCGTCCACGGTCGTCGCCGGCAAGAGGGTCGACTTCACGTTCCGGGTGACCAACGGCACCGGCAAGGCGATGGATCGGCTGTTTCCGTCCGTCTACATCCGCGCGACGTCCCGGAGCGGGCACAAACCCCTCGACCATCTCGTGCACCTTCAGCGGTGGTCCGCCGCCACCTCGACGTGGAAGAACGTGGACGTCGAGCACTACATGGAGAAGATCAGCCCGCTGAAGGCCGGCGCCCACGCCGACGTCAGGATGCGCTTCACGATCGACGCCTCGGCACCCGCGGGCAACGGTGCCACCCTCGTCTCCGGCAGCTACTGGAACGCCGACGGCACCTGCGGCACGACCGCGAACACCCGCGGGCCCGACTTCGTGATCGCACCTGCGGGAAGCAAGCCCGGCAAGGGCGACGACGCCGAGCCCGGCCACGCCGAGCCGGGTACGACCGGGCCGGACACCTCGGGCCTCACGCCGCAGAGCGGCACGTCGGCCGGTCCCGTGGACGGCAGCCTCGCCGCCACGGGCTCGTCCTCCGCGACGTCGCAGTTCGCCCTGGCGGGCGGTGCGGCCGTGGCGGTCGGCGCGGGTGCGATGTTCGCCGTACGCCGCCGCAGGGCGGGCTCCCGCGTCTGACGCACGGGCCGGGATGCCGAACGGGCATCCCGGCTTCAGGGCGCAGGGTCCTGCTTGGCACCGCGCCGCAGCGCGCGGCCGCACCACCGGATGACCGCGGCGTTGGCCAGGGCGCCGACGGCGACAGCGGCGACGATCACCACGGTGCCTCCGGGCAGCATCAGCAGGACCAGGCTGGCCGGAGCAGTCGCGAGCAGCGGGATGACTCCCGCCATCGATTCGCCGGAGTCGTCACCGGCGGACACCACGAACGCCCAGACGAGCAGGGCGGCGCAGACCACGAGGTAGACGAGGGCGATGACGTCGCCGGTGGCGAGGCGCGGGCGGCGGGCGGGGGGCCGGGCGGAGGCAGCGGGCATGGCGGTGGACTCCTCGGTCGTCCGGATCACCTCCGGAGATGATCCGGGCGTGATCCGAAGTGGCTGGCTATCGGTGGGGGCCGGGCGGGTTCGGGCGGGCGAGGCCGAGGTCGTAGGCGAGAATCGTGGCCTGTACCCGGTCCCGCAGCCCGAGCTTGCGCAGCAGCGCGTTCACATGGGATTTCACGGTGCCGACGGTGATGCCGAGCCGGTCGGCGATCTCCGCGTTGGTGAGTCCGGACGCGACCAGGGCCAGGACGTCGCGTTCGCGCCCGGTCAGGCTGTCCAGCTCGGTCACAGGACTTCCGGAGCCGGGCCCGGTGCCCGCCGCGGAGGCGTAGTGGCCGATGAGGCGTCGGGTCGCGGACGGCGAGAGCACGCTCTCGCCGGCGGCCACCACCCGGATGCCGTCGAGCAGTTCGGCGGCGTGCACGTCCTTGAGCAGGAAGCCGGACGCCCCGGAGCGCAGGGCGTCGAAGACGTACGCGTCGAGGTCGAAGGTGGTCAGCACCAGGACACGGGGCGCGCCCTGGTGGCCGGTGATGATGCGGGTGGCCGCGATCCCGTCCAGTTCCGGCATCCGGACGTCCATGACGACCACGTCGGGTACGAGTTCCTGGGCGAGCCGCACCGCCTCGGCGCCGTCGGCGGCCTCGGCGACGACCCTCATGTCCTCCTCGGCGTCGATCACGGCGGCGAACCCCGCCCGTACGATGCCCTGGTCGTCGGCGACCAGCACGCTGATGCTCATGGCGTCCTCTGCTCCCCGTCGCCCTGCTCGGCGACGGCCGGTGGTGTGTCCGCGGCGGCCCGGGCCGCCGGGCTCGGAGCAATGGGCAGCCGGAGGCCGACCGTGCCTGCCGGCCGGGTGGTGACGGTGCCGTCGAGGGTCGCGACCCGTGCAGCCAGCCGTTCCCGCACGGCGGGGTGGACGGCACGCGACACCCCCGTGGCGGTGAGGATCAACGTACCGTCGAGTGCGTCGATTTCGATCACGGCCGACTCCTCGCCGCCTGCGGCCAGTACCGTCTCGACGGCGTAGTAGGCGGCCAGGTCCACAGCGGTGGGCAGGCGTTCCGGCACGCGGTCGGTCAGCCGTATCTCCACCTCGCGGCCGGTGGCCCGGCACTGGCGGGCGAGCAGATCCAGAGCCTGGAGCGTGGGCTGTGGGCGCAGTTGCTGCCCGGGCTCGCCCTCGCGGGCCGTGTCGAGGAGGGCGCGCATCGCGGCCAGGGCCTCACGGGCGCGTTCCGCCGTCGCCTCGAGCCGCCCCGCCTGCGCCTCCACGACCATGTCGGCGGTGCGCGCCAGGACGGTGGTCTCCAGCCCGGCGGCGATCCGGCGGCGCTCGCCCCACGCGTCCCGGACGGCCTCTCCGGTCCAGCCCGCGAGCCGTTCCTCCCGCGCGCTGCGGGCGGCCAGGTCCCGCCGCCCGCGCAGGGTTCCGGCCCACAGGGCCGCGCAGACGGCCGACGTCACCCCGGCCGCGGACAGTGCGGCGACCGCCCAGAGGGGAAGCGCCGTGCCCCGTTGCAGGACGACGGCGGTCGCGGCCACCACGTGCACCGCCACGGCCACGACCGGCAGGAGAGGGCGGGGGCGGCCGCCGGCGGTGCCGGCCGCCGCCCCGGCGAGCGCCACGCAGGTGGCGAGCAGGCTCAACGCCGGCGGGAGGACGACCGGTCCTGAGTAGTCACCCAGGGCCGTCGCCACCGGCCAGAGCAGGGCCAGAGCGCACAGGACGCCCTGAGCGGTACGCGGCGCCCGGCGCAGCCACAGGAGCGTGACCGCCTGGGCCGCGGCCAGCAACGCGAAGAACACACCCGCGGACACCTGCGCACCGGGCGACGCGGTCTCGGCCCTGATGACGAGCACCGGCAGCAGGGGTTGCACGACGAGGCCGACGGCAGCCGTCACCTGCGCCGCCCGGTAGCTGCGCGGTACGGACGGCTCCGCCGTGGCGGTGCCCCGTCCGGGCAGCACCGCGCGCACCTCCCAGCCGCCCTCCGCGGTCGGTCCGGTGGTCAGGGTGCCGCCCGCCTCCCGAGCCCGGGACCGCAGGAGGCCCTGGCCGCGTCCCCCGCCGAGGCCCGCGCCGTGCGCCACCGTGCCGGGCAGGGGTGCCCCGCTCGTGACCACGACATCCGTACGGGTGTCGCCGTACCGGCACAGCACGCTGGTGCGGGCGCCGGGGGCGTACCGTGCCACGTTGGTCAGCGCCTCGCGCACGATGCCGTACGCCGCGTCCGCGACGCTGCCGTCCGGCAGGGCGTCGATCTCGCAGTCCACCTGCTGCCCGAGCCTGCGGACCCCCGCGACCAGGTCGAGCAGCCGCTCCCGCGGTGAGGGCTGCTGCGTGCGCGAGGGTGCGGGTGCCCGTACCGAGCCGAGCGCCCGGGTGACCTCGTGGCCGGTCTCCACCGCGAACCGGGCGGCTTCGGCGGCGAGTTCGGGACGGCGGTCGCGCAGTCCGACCGCCGCGCCCACCGTGACCACCACGGCCGTCAGGTGGTGGGCGCTGACATCGTGCAACTCCCTTTCCATACGCTGCCGTTCGGCTGCGGGGAGCCGGTGCCGTTCGGTCTCGGCCCGCTTCAGCCGTTGCTCGGCCGTCCGTCGCGCACGGTGGTTCCGCCGTACCAGCAGGCCGCCACCGCAGGCGGCGGCATACATCAGGGCGGTGAGTACCAGGTCGAGTCCGTCACCCTCGCGCAGTCCGTGCAGGCTCAGTCCCTGGAGCAACTGCCAGAGGGCGAGCGCCACCACGCACAGCACGGCGGTGAAGGTGTCGCGCTCGACCGCCACCGTGAACAGGGCCAGCGCGACGCCCGCGGTCCCGAGCACCGCCATCGCCCCGGCGGGCAGCGGGCCGGCCCCCAGCGCGCAGGCGGCAGCGGTCAGGACGAGGGTGGCCACCGGCCGGTCGCGGCGCAGGGCGAGCGCGGCCGTCACCGGTCCGGCGACCAGGACAGCCACGAGGAGGTCGGACGAGGACGGAAGGTCCCCGCGCAGCAGTGCGGCCCCCGGCCACACCAGGGCCTGGACGCAGATCAGCAGCACCGGGATCAGCCGGTCGTCGGTTCGTTTCATGACAGGTAAAGGCTAGGGCCGCACCCCGACGGACCGGCTCCGGCTGAAGGTGGATTCGGGTCTCTTACCTGAGGTGCAGACGCGGGTCGAGGACGACTCCGGGGGCTCTCCTCTACCTCTGGTTGGACGGTGCGGTCATCCCGGCGCCCGAGGCCCGCGCCACGCTCGGGCCCCTAGTCTCGATCACATCGGGAAAGCGGCCCGCCGACGGATCCGCCAAGGAATCCGCAGCCGGCCTCTCACCCTTTCCACCGCGGTTGTTCCACACGTTGTGCCGCATCGCAATCCGACCACGGCCTGCGGGCACCGAGCCCGCTCCTCATCCACGATCCAGGGGGATCTCCCATGTCCAAGCGCGTTCTCGTCCCGTCCCTCATCGGTGCCGTCGCCATCGGCGCGGTGGCCGCCGGCAGCTTCGCCATGGCCTCAGCGGCCGACTCGAAGCCCGTCCTGAAGGACGGCTCGGTCCGATACACCGCCCCGACCGACACCGTCGCGGGCATGTTCACCTTCACCGCGAAGGTGAGCGACGACTCGGGCGTCCGAGGCCTGAAGGTCATAGCGTGGCCCGCGAGTTCGAAGCTCGACCCCACGGAGGCGGAGCTCCGCGAGGTGGACGACGCCACCTGCCGGAGCCTCTCGGACGAGACCTCCCGGTGCACCTACCGGCTGACGGTGACGAAGAAGGAGGCCGCCGAACTGGACCGGGGGACCTGGCACATCTCGGCCCTCGCGACGGCCGAGGACGGCGACACCCTGTTCCTGCCCCACGCCGCCTCCGTCGACATCAGCGGCTGACCCGCCACCGCGGCCGGTGTCGAGGGGAAGCCCCCTGCGGGTGCTCGCCACCGGCCGGGCACCGTCAGGCCGACGAGCCGCTGTCGATCACCAGGTCGGTGCCGACCATCGCGCCTGCCATGGGCGAGGCGAGGTGGAGCACGGCGGCCGCCACTTCCTCGGCCGACGCGACCCGGCCGAGCGGGTTCTCCGACTTCACCCGCTCGGTACGGTCGGCCTCGGTCTCGCCGGGCCGGAGCGACATGGGAGCGGCACAGGCGCCCGGGCTGACCGCGTTGATGCGGATGCCCTGGTGGATGTGGTCGAGAGCGGCGGCACGGGTCAGTGCGGAGACCGCCGCCTTCGAGGTGATGTACGCGGCGGCGTTCGGGATCCGCAGGTGTGCGCCCAGGTTGGAGGAGATGTTGACGATGACTCCGCCGCCGTTGTCCTTCATGTGCGCGATCTGGTGCTTCATGGCCAGCCAGACACCGGTGACGTTGGTCCGCAGTACCGCGTCCCAGTCCTCCTCGCCGATCTCGGCGGCCGGCACGGTGCCGCGGAGTATCCCGGCGTTGTTGACCGCGATGTCGAGGCTCCCGAACCGGGTGACAGTGGCGTGTACGAGGTCGCGGAGCAGACCGGAGTCGGTGACGTCGGCGGTGATGGCGGCAGCCGTGCCGCCGGCCGCCTCGATGAGGGCGGCCGTCTCTTCCAGGGAGGCCGCGGTGCGACCCGCGGCGACCACGGACGCGCCCTCGGCGGCGAAGGCGAGCGCGATGGCGCGGCCGAGACCGGATCCCGCGCCCGTGACGAGCACGGTCTTTCCAGCGAAGTGCTGCATGTCGAGAACTCCTTCGAATGAACGGTTACTTGGTGCTGCGGTGGTTGAGGAGGGCGAGGGCGACAAGGGTGATTCCCGTCGCACCGAGGGACCGGGCGTCGCTGCCGAGCGTGAGCAGGACGGCGAAGAGGACGGTCGGGCCGAGCTCCATCGCGCTGTTCAGCACGCTGCCCGCGAGCCCGGTCTGCTCCTGCGGTACGCCTTCGGTGGTGAGCACGGCGGCTCCCCCGAAGGAGGCCGCGGCGCCGGCCGGCAGCAGCACGAGGCCCGGCAGCAGCCCGTACGCGTACGGGATGTGCGCATCGAGTCCGGTGAGGGCGAGGAGAGCGAGCCCGGCCGCTGCGGTGCCGAGCCCGGCGGTCGTGACGGCCTGGGCCCCGTAACGAATGATCAGTGGTCCTGCCACCCGGCCCGAGGAGATCAGTACGACGGCGAACGGCACGAAGGCGGCCGAGGTCTGCAGCGGTGACCAGTCGCGGGCCTGCTGGAGGTGGAGCGAGAGGACCACGAAGGTCATCGCGGTCCCGCAGGCGCTCGACGCGATGGCCAGGAGGGCGAGGGCGCGCCGCCGGCCGAGCAGGAAGGCGGTCGGCAGCAGCGGGTCGTGGACGCGACGCTCGGCGCACAGGAACGCGACGAGCAGTGCGGCGCCGCCGAGCAGCGGCACGAGCACTCCGGCCGACGACCAGGGGTGGGTGTCGGTGACGACGAGCCCGTAACTGGTGAGGACGATCCCGGCGGTGGCGAGCAGAGCACCCGTCAGGTCGAGCGCCCTGCCCCGGTTCGCAGCGGTGGGCGGCAGCGACCGGGAGGCGAGGAAGAGGGCCGCGACCGCGACCACGACCGGTGGCACGAAGGTCCAACGCCACGAGAGCAGCGACAGGATGACGCCGGAGAGCAGATTGCCGGCCGTCGCGCCGAGCACGGAGAGCCCGCCCCAGGTGGCCATCGCCCTGCGGTACGCGGCGGGGGAGGAGAAGGTGACGCGCAGCACCGCCATGGCGGCGGGTGCGACGAGGGCCGCACCGGCGCCCTGTGCGAAGCGGGCCGCGATCAGCGTCCCGATGCCGGGAGCGAACGGGGCGACGGCGGATGCGGCGGCGAAGAGGGCGAGGCCCGCGGTGAGCATGCGCCGTCCGCCGTAGCGGTCGGCGAGGCGGCCGCCCAGGAGCAGCAGCCCGGCGAAGGTCAGTCCGTATGCGGCACTGAGCAGAATCAAGTCGGGCCGTTGTAAGCCGAATTCCTGCCCGATGCGAGGCAGCGGTACGGCGATCGCTGAGAGCGTGAAGATCAGGGTGATCTGGATGCTGCCGAGAAGTGCCAAGGCGTGCCGGTGCTGCACGTCGGCGACGGGGGAGGCTCCCTCGACGGTCATGACACCCTCCCTCGTATCTTGAACGATCGGTCCATTATGTGAGCGTGCGGGCGTGCGGGCGTGCGGGCGTGCGGGCGTGCGGATGGGTGTGCGTGTGGGCGTGCGGGTGGGTGTGCGGGTGCGGGAAGGGGGGTGGTGGCTCCGGCGGTTCCCGCGTGGGTGATTCAGTCCAGCAGGGTCAGTGCCTGCTCGACCGCGTCCCGCACCCTGGCGGGATCGCTGGAGGCCTTCCCGACGATCCGTACGCCCTGCAGCAGGACGAGCAGCATCCGGGCCAGTGCGCGAGGGTCGCGGTCCTCGGGCAGCTCGCCCTGGGCCCGGGCCCGTACGAGCGCGGAGTGCAGCGGGGTTTCGAGGTGCTCCCAGCTGAGCTCGACCCGACGCGCGGCCGCGGTGTCGTGCGGGGCAAGCTCGGCCGCGGTGTTGGTGATGAGGCAGCCGTTCAGCCGCCCCTCGGGCGAGGCGGCCTCCGAGGCGAAGCGGCGCACCACCGAGCGCACGGCGGGCAGCGTGGGTCCCGGCTGCGACAGCTCGGCGAGGAGGAGTGGATCGCGCCCCTCCGAGTACCGGTCCATGGCTTTCAGGTACAGCTCGTGCTTGTTGCCGAAGGTGGCGTAGATGCTGGCGCGGCCGATGCCGAGGTGCTCGACGAGGTCGGCCATCGATGTCGCTTCGTAGCCGCGCCGCCAGAACAGCTCAAGGGCCGACTGCAGCGCGGCTTCGGGATCGAATTCCTTGGTCCTGGCCACAGGGAAGACTCTAAGCCCAATCAGAACGATCGGTCAATAATGGCGTTGCGTCGCAGCCCGTTGCGTTTCTTTTCGGTGGCTCGGCGCCGCGGCCGCCCGCAGTGCGCTGACCCTGGCCGCGTGCTGCTCCCCGGTGATGACTGCCCGTCATGCGGATCCGGCCTCCGGCGAATGTCGCCGGTCGCCTGCGGATTCGTCTGCGATCGGTAACAGAGGGATCCCGAAGGTGCGTTCGTGTGTCTTCATGGGAGCAGGGCAGGTCAGGGCATCGGCGGAGACGACAAAGGGGCGGGCGGACATGGCGAAGCACAAGGGAAGGGGATGGCACACCAAGCTTCTCGCGGCGGCGCTCGGAGTGACGGCGATGGCCGCTGCCACCTCGTTGTGGACCGCACAGGCCGGCACCGTCGCAGGAGGGCCCCAGGCGTCCATCTCGGCGCCGGAAGCCGAGCCCAAGGACCGGGTGGCGAAGGTGGCTGCGGACATCGCGCACGCCTCGGACCGCGGCGCCAAGGGCGTCAACATCACCATCGACGACGGACCGGACCCGGTCTGGACGCCGCAGGTGCTGCAACTCCTGAAGGACAGTGGTGTGAAGGCCACGTTCTGCATGGTGGGCACCCAGGCCGAGGCGTACCCGTCCCTCGTCAAGGCGGTCGTGGCGGACGGGCACCGGCTGTGCAACCACACCGTCTCGCACGACACCGCCATGGACACCAAGTCCGAGGCCTACCAGTCCCAGCAGATCCTCGACGCCGAACGCATGATCACCAAGGCGTCCGGAGGCGTCCGGCCGCAGTACTACCGGGCCCCGGGCGGCGCCTTCACCCCGTACAGCCGCCACCTCGCCGCGTCCCGGGGGATGCGGCCGCTGGGCTGGAACGTCGACACCAAGGACTTCGAGCGTCCCGGCGTGGACACCATGGTCGCCACGGTCAAGAGCGAGATCTCCAACGGGCCGACCGTTCTCTTCCACGACGCGGGTGGCGACCGCTCCCAGACCCTGGCCGCGCTGCGCGAGGTCCTGCCCTGGCTGAGGCAGCAGGGCTACGCCTTCGGTTTCCCCGTGCGGTGAGGGGGACTCGGGGCGCTCTTCCGCAGCCCCTGTGCCTCCTCAGGACTGCCGCGGGGTGAGGAGCCGGCGCAGTGCCGTCGGCGTGTGGCCGAGGTACTCGCGCATGGTCCGGCAGAGGTGGGCCTGGTCGGAGAAGCCCAGGTCGGCGGCGAGGGTCGCGAGGCTTTCCTCGCCCGCGTCCAGCCGGTCGAGGGCCCGGCCTATACGCACCCGGTTGCGGTAGCGGGTCAGTGAGACCCCCAGCTCACGGGTGAAGGAGCGGCTCAGGCGGTAGGGCGAGACGCCGAGAAGCTCCGCGAGCGGCAGCAGCCCCTCGGAGGCGGGGTGGGACTCGCCGATCGCGTGCCGGGCCGCGGCGACGAGCCCCGCCTCGTCACGGCCGGGACGGACGCCGGCCGGAACGGCCCCGCCGACGGCCTGGCCGACGGTGGCGGAGAGCAGACCGAGGAGCTCCTCGGTCACCGCGTGGTCCACATCGCCGGTGCGGGCGGACGCGAGGACGCGGCGGTGGGCCAGATCGAGGCGGGCGCCCACGTACACGCTCTGCCGGACCGGGCGGGCGTCCTCACCCGCCACGACCCTCCACAGCGCGGGCGTCAGGCTGATCGACGTGCACGCGTCGCCCCCGCCGGACGGGTGTGCGAAGCGCTCCTCCTCGCCCGGGACGCCGAGGTAGGCCATCGTCAGGTCGACCTCGGCGGGGCCACCGGCCGTCTGCCTGCGGAACCGGCCGCGGCGCACGAGCACCACGCGGTAGTCCTCGCGTACCTCCGCGGGTGACCAGCGGGTGTGGTCGTCCCGGCAGTCGACGGCGGTGATGCAGAAGCCAGGCCGGCTGGCGAGGACGGTGGAGGTGAGCACTCCTGAACGCTACGCCGGAGGTCTGACAGCCGCCCTGCGCAAGGATCTTCAAGACCGGGCGGGGGCGTGGCGAGCAGGCTGAGCGGTGTCGCACCTCACCCCGTACCGCCATCAAGGAGTCGCCGTCATGCCCGCTCCCGCCAGGATCAGCACCGTCGTCATCGACTGCGACGACCCGTCCGGGCTCGCCGAGTTCTACAGCAAGGTCACGGGCCTGGAGATCGCCGAAAGCGGCGAGGACCACGCGTCCCTTGCCGGCGGGGACCACCCCGGTCTGGCCTTCGTACGCGTCGAGGGCCACCGGGCCCCCGGCTGGCCCGACGGGAACAGCCACGCCCACCTCGACTTCACGGTCTCCGACCTGGAGGAGGCGGCAGGCCGGATCGTCGCCCTCGGGGCGTCGAGGCCCGGGTTCCAGCCGGGCAAGGACCAGTGGATCGTCCTCACCGATCCCGAGGGGCACCCGTTCTGCCTCGCCGCCGGCGCCTGACCGATCGCCCGACAGGAGAAGACCACATGGCTCACATCCACAAGGAATTCCTGATCGACAACTCCCCGGCGAACGTCTGGGAGGCCCTGCGCGAGGTCGGAGCCGTGCACCGGCGCCTGGTGCCGGGCTTCGTCACGGACACCCGGATGGAGGCGGACACCAGGATCGTGACCTTCGCGACCGGAGTCGTCGTTCACGAGCTGATCGTGGACATCGACGATGCCGCCCGCCGGGTGGCCTACGCGGTGGTCGGCGGCTCGCTGGCGCCGAAACACCATCACGCCTCGATGCAGGTCCTCGACGCCGCGGAGGGGCGCAGCCGTTTCGTCTGGACGACCGACGTGACGCCGGACGAACTCGCGGACTCCATCCGCGAGATGGTCGAGCAGGGCGCGCACGTCATGCAGAACACGCTGAAGGCCACCACCCGGGCCCCGGCGGCGGGATAGGGCCCCGGGCCCCGGCGGCCGGATAGGAACCCGGGGCCACTCGCGCCGGGGCGGGGCGGAGGGGATGCGCCGCCCCGCACCCGGCGCGAGAAGGGGAGAGGGTTCCCGGCCCGGGACCGCTATCGGGCGGCGTTACCCGGCCGCATGGCCCACCCGGGCGAACGGCTCGGTGGAGGCGTCGTGGTGTGCCGGGCGTACGGCGCGGAGGGCGCCAACGGGGCGGAGGCGGCCGCGGAGGCTGACAGCCCGTCCAGCAGTCGGGTTCTGTGCTGCAAGGGTGCGGCTCCTTCGGCATCGGGCACAGCTGTGCCCAGGGAGGCGGCTGCGCATGGGGGATTCCGCGTCGGAGCCCGCCGTCCAGGTATGTACGCGTCAAGGCTTCGTGCAGGAGTTTTCAGCTCTTTGCGCGAAGCGGTGCCGGGCAGGGAGGCCGATGTGCGGTGAGGGCCCGGCGAAGCCACCTGGCCGGTGTCCGGCCGAGCCCGGACAGTAGAGTTCGGGTGCGTCAGCCCCCAAGACCCGAGGTACTGTCCGTGACCCCCGAACCCGCCGTGCACCCCGCCCCACCTGCAGTGAGCGTGGTGGGGATCGGAGCCGACGGATGGGCCGGACTCCCTGAGGCGGCGCGCTCGGAGCTCATCGGCGCGCAGGTCCTGATCGGCGGCGAGCGCCAACTGGGCCTGCTCCCGGCGGAGTGCGCAGGACGCCGCGTGCCGTGGCCCTCGCCGCTCAGGCCCGCGGTCCCCGGCCTGCTGGCCGCGCACGCGGGAAGCAGCATCGCCGTCCTGGCCAGCGGCGACCCGATGTTCTACGGCATCGGGCGGGCCCTCACCGAAGTGCTGGGGTCCGCGGGGCTGCGGATTCTGCCGCACCCGTCGTCCGTCTCCTACGCCTGCGCCCGCGTCGGCTGGCCTCTGGAGGACACCGAGGTCGTCACCCTGGTCGGCCGCCCTGCGGCCCGGCTGGCCGCCGCCCTGCACGACGGCCGTCGGCTGCTGGTCCTCAGCGCGGACGCCACCACTCCCGGTGTGGTCGCGGCTCTTCTGCGGGAACACGGCTTCGGGCCGAGCCGGTTGCGGGTGCTGGAACAGCTCGGCGGCGAGAACGAGGCGTGCGCCGAGGGTACGGCGGACGCCTGGGCGCGCCCGCCCGGCGACCCCCTGAACGTCATCGCGGTCGAGTGCCTGAGCTCCCCCGGCGCCCTGCGCCTCGGCGCCGTCCCCGGCCTGCCCGACGAGGCGTACGCGCACGACGGCCAGCTCACCAAGCGCCATGTCCGGGCCGCCACCCTCGGCGTGCTCGCACCCGCCCCCGGCGAGCTCCTGTGGGACATCGGCGGCGGTTCGGGGTCCGTGGCGATCGAGTGGATGCGGACCCACCCCTCCTGCCGGGCGATCACCGTGGAGCGCGACCCCGTACGGGCACGGCGGATCACGGAGAACGCCGAACGCCTCGGTGTGCCCGGCCTGCGCGTGGTCACCGGCCGGGCCCCCGGCTGCCTGACCGGACTGCCCACGCCCGACGCCGTGTTCATCGGTGGCGGGCTCACCGTGCCTGGACTGCTGGACGCCTGCTGGGACGCGCTGCCGGCCGGCGGGCGGCTGGTCGCCAACACGGTCACCCTGGAGTCCGAGGCGCTGCTCGCCGAGCGATACCGCCGGCACGGCGGTGACCTGGTCCGTCTCGCGGTCGCGCACGCCGTCCCGGTCGGTGGATTCACCGGCTGGCGACAGGCGATGCCGGTCACGCAGTGGTCCGTACGCAAACCCTCGACCGGCCCCGCCGGCCCTGCCGCGGAGGCGAACGCGGCCGAAGCCCTCGCGACGAGCGCGGCCGAAGCCCTCGCCGACCCCTCAGCCGTGGCCCCCGCAGAACCTTCAGGAGACAACAGATGACCGTGTACTTCATCGGCGCAGGTCCGGGTGCGGCCGACCTGATCACGGTGCGTGGTGCGCGTACGCTCGCCGCCTGCGGCGTGTGCCTGTACGCGGGGAGCCTGGTGCCCCGTGAGCTGCTCGCCGAGTGCCCCGCGGACGCGCGTCTGGTGGACACCGCGCACCTCGACATCGACCAGATCACCGCCGAGCTGACAGCCGCCCACCGGGCGGGCCACGACGTGGCGCGGCTGCACTCGGGCGATCCCTCGGTGTTCAGCGCGGTCAACGAGCAGATGCGGCGCCTCGACGAGGCCGGCGTGCCCTACGAAGTGGTGCCGGGAGTACCCGCGTTCGCGGCCGCAGCGGCGGCGCTCAAGCGGGAGCTGACCGTGCCCACGGTCGGCCAGACCGTCATCCTCACCCGTGTGGCGAACCGGGCCACCGCGATGCCGGAGGGCGAGGACCTGGCGACGCTGGGGCGCAGCGGGGCCCTGATCGTCCTGCATCTCGCCGCCAAGTACGTGGACCGCGTCGTCGAGGAACTGCTGCCCCACTACGGGGCCGACTGCCCGGCCGCCGTCGTGGCCCTGGCCTCCCGTCCCGACGAGGTCATCCTGCGCGGCCCTCTCGACGGCATCGCGGAGCAGGTGAAGGCGGCGGGCGTGATCCGTACCGCCGTGATCATGGTGGGCCGCACACTGGGCTCCGAGCAGTTCCGTGACAGCCACCTCTACTCGCCCGGACGCGAGCGGCACGCCTGCTGACCGCGACGTCACATCGGCCGGGTCGGCCCCCGTCCCACGCTGCTGCGCCCGACGACCGTGCCGGCCCGGTCGATGCAGATGACGTCGACGGCGACCGGCGCGCCCCGCAGGACCGACAGCGCCTCGTCCCGTGCCGCCATGGCCACCAGGTCACCGAGCGGAACGCCGCGGGCCTGGCACAACTGGAGTGCCGCGAGACCGGTGTTGGCGGCCGCGACTCCGGCAACGAGGGCTTCGTCCGCGCCGCCCCGCCGGGCCAGTCCGGCGAGGAAGGCCTTGTCGACCTGGGAGCGTCCGGAGTGCAGGTCGAGATGGCCGGCGGCGAGCTTCGACAGTTTGGCGAAACCCCCGCAGACGGTGAGCCGTTCCACGGGGTGGCGGCGTACGTACTTGAGCACCGCGCCCGCGAAGTCCCCCATGTCGAGCAGGGCGATCTCCGGCAGCCCGTACTCGGCCACCACGGTCTTCTCGGATGTGGAACCGGTGCAGCCCGCCACGTGGGTGTGTCCGGCCGCGCGGGCCACGTCCACGCCGCGGCGGATCGAGTCGATCCACGCCGAGCAGGAGTAGGGCACCACGATGCCGGTCGTGCCGAGGATCGAGAGCCCGCCCAGGATGCCGAGCCGAGGATTCCACGTGGAGCGGGCGATCTCCTCGCCGTGGTCGACGGAGACGGTGACTTCGACGTCCCCGGAGCCGCGGTGCGCCGCCGCGACCTGAGCGATGTGCTCGCGGATCATCTGCCGCGGCACGGGGTTGATCGCGGGCTCGCCGACGTCGAGCGGCAGGCCGGGCAGCGTGACCGTACCGACCCCCGGCCCGGCCCGGAACACCACACCCGAGCCCGGCGGCAGCGCCCGTACGGTGGCCCGGACCAGAGCGCCGTGCGTGACGTCGGGATCGTCGCCCGCGTCCTTCACCACCCCGGCCGTCGCCTGCCCCGCGGCCAGTTCCTCGACCGCCAGGGCGAAGGCCGGGTTCTGGCCCTTGGGAAGGGTGATGGTGACCGGGTCGGGGAAGCCGCCGCTCAGCAGCGCCGTGTACGCGGCCGTGGTGGCGGCGGTGGCGCAGGCACCGGTCGTCCAGCCGGGGCGCAGACCGGTGTGTTTGAGTTGGGCGTCGCGCCCGCCTTTCGCTTCACTCATGGATGGATCCGATGCACGTTCTGATACTGGGCGGGACGACGGAGGCCCGCCGTCTCGCCGAGCTGCTGGGGGCGGAACTTCCCGCCGGGACCAGGGTGACCAGCTCCCTCGCCGGCCGGGTGGCCAGTCCGAGGCTCCCGCCGGGAGAGGTCCGTGTCGGAGGCTTCGGCGGAGCCGACGGGCTCGCGGCATGGCTGCGTACGCACCGGGTGGATGCGCTCATCGACGCCACCCATCCTTTCGCCGGGACGATCAGTTTCCACGCGGCCACCGCAGCCGCTGCCACCCATGTTCCCCTGCTCATGCTGCGGCGGCCCGGATGGGTGGCGGGCGACGGTGACGACTGGCACCAGGCCGGTTCCCTGGCCGAGGCGGCCGGGGCGCTTCCCGCACTGGGGCGGCGCGTGTTCCTCACGACGGGACGCATGGGGCTCGCCGCCTTCGCCGGACTGGACGACCTGTGGTTCCTGATGCGGTCGGTCGACGCCCCCGAACCTCCGCACCCGGCACGGATGGAGACCCTCCTCGACCGGGGTCCGTTCACACTCGACGGTGAGCGCGAGCTGATCCGCCGCCACCGCGTCGACGTCCTCGTCACCAAGGACAGCGGAGGCGCCGCCACCGCCCCCAAGCTCACGGCCGCCCGCGAGGCCCGGATCCCGGTCGTCGTGGTGCGCCGGCCACCGGCCCCCGAGGGGGTCGCGGTGGCCGGCACCCCGGAGGGGGCCGTCGCCTGGCTGCGGGCGCTCGGCTGCCGGCCGTAAGGGCTGTCCCGCACAGGGAGGGCGGCGTCGCGGCGGCGAAGGGCCCGGGTGCGGTCCTCGGTGCTCAGGCCTCCGGATAGCGGCGCGGCGTCCACACGATCTGCCGGCCGTCGCCCCGCCGTACCCAGCGGGTCTGCGAGGACCCCACGATCAGGATCGTGCGCATGTCGACCTCGGCCGGGTCGAGATCGGCCAGACGTACGGTGCGTACGCTCTCGGCGGGTCCGCCGACGTCCCGGCCGAGCACCACGGGGGTGTCGGGCGAGCGGTGCTCCAGAAGCAGATCGCGAGCCTTGCCGACCTGCCAGGTCCGGCTGCGGGAACCGGGGTTGTACAGCGCGAGCACCAGGTCCGCCGAGGCGGCCGCCCGCAGCCGCTCCGCGATGACCTCCCACGGCTTGAGCCGGTCGGAGAGCGAGATCGTGGCGTAGTCGTGGCCCAGCGGTGCGCCCGCACGGGCGGCTGCCGCGTTGGCCGCCGTCACGCCCGGCAGCACCCGTACCGGCACGTCCGCGTACTCCTCCTGCGAGGCCGCCTCCAGGACGGCCGTCGCCATGGCGAACACCCCCGGGTCGCCGCCGGACACCACGGCCACCCGCCGCCCGCGCCGGGCCAGGTCCAGGGCGAACTCGGCCCTCTCCGACTCGACCTTGTTGTCGGAGCCGTGCCGCACCTGCCCCGGGCGGACCGGCACCCGCTCCAGGTAGGTGGTGTAACCGACCACGTCGTCGGCGGCGGCCAGTGCGCCGCGGGTCTCGGGCGTGAGCCACAGCGGGCCCGCCGGGCCCGTGCCGACCACGACGACCTCGCCGTCGCCGGGGGTGCGTCCGGGACGCGGCGCGTCGATCCTGCTGGGCAGGACGGCGACCGCGAAGTACGGCACGGACGCGGCATCGGTGCCGGCCAGGTCGCCCAGGCGCTCCCCGGCCATCGTGGCGCGCTCCACGTAGCGGGCCTCGGGCAGCCGCCCGGACGCCTCGAACGCCCGGCGCACAGCGGGGAAGGTACGGCCCAGCTTCATGACAACGGCCGCGTCGGTGGAGGCCAGACGGGCGGTCAGCTCCTCCTCCGGAAGGGTGCCGGGCAGGATGGTCAGCACCTCCTCGCCCTCGGCGAGCGGGGTGCCGAGCCGGGCGGCCGCAGCACTGACGGAGGTGACACCGGGGATCACCTCGGTGGGGTACCGGTCGGCGAGCCGCTTGTGCATGTGCATGTACGAGCCGTAGAAGAGCGGGTCGCCCTCGGCGAGTACGGCGACCGTGCGGCCGGCGTCGAGGTGCACCGCGAGCCGGGCCGCCGCCTCGGTGTAGAAGTCCTCCATCGCGCCCCGGTAGCCGCCCGGGTGGTCCGTCGTCTCCGTCGTGACGGGGTAGACCAGCGCCTCTTCCACGTGGTCGGCGCGGATGTGCTTCGCCGCGATGGACCGCGCGATGGACCGTCCGTGCCGGGCGCTGTGGTACGCGACGACATCGGCCTCGGCGATGATCTCCACCGCGCGCAGGGTCATCAGGGCGGGATCGCCGGGGCCGAGCCCGACTCCGTACAGCCGGCCCGTCTTCTGCTCGTTCACGGTTACTCTTCCTCGCTGGCGATCGCGTTGACGGCGGCGGCCGCGATGGCGCTGCCGCCGCGACGGCCGCGCACGATCAGGTGCTCCAGGCCCGACGGGTGTACGGCCAGGGCGTCCTTGGACTCGGCGGCGCCGACGAATCCGACCGGGACCCCGATGACGGCGGCGGGGCGCGGTGCGCCCTCCTCGATCATCTCGAGCAGCCGGAACAGGGCGGTGGGCGCGTTGCCGACGGCGACGACCGCACCCTCCAGCCGGTCGCGCCACAGCTCCAGGGCGGCCGCGCTGCGGGTGGTGCCGAGTTCCGCCGCGAGTCCGGGCACCGCCGGGTCGGACAGGGTGCACACGACCTCGTTGTCCGCGGGCAGCCGCTTGCGGGTGACACCGCTGGCGACCATGGCCACGTCGCACAGGATGGGGGCGCCCGCCCGGAGTGCCTCGCGGGCGCGGGCCACCACGTCCGGGGTGAAGGCGAGATCGCGTACCAGGTCGACCATGCCGCAGGCGTGGATCATCCGGACCGCGACCTGGCTCACGTCCGCGGGCAGGCCCGCCAGATCCGCCTCCGCGCGAATGGTGGCGAAGGACTGGCGATAGATGGCCGGTCCGTCCTTCTCGTACTGGTGCACAGTGCTGTCGCTCTCTTCATCGGGCATGGAACGGTGGGGTGTCGCGGGGGTGCGCGGGGTGGGGCCGAGGGGGTCAGCCGAGGGCGCCGCGGGCCGCCGATACCGCGGCGGCGAGAGCGGTGGGGCTGTCGTCGATGCTCACCGGGGCGTCTCGACGGCCGTCCCGTACGCGGGCGACCCGGTGGCCGTCCGGGGTGGCGACGACGTCGATCCACTCGCCCTGCGGATGACCGCACCGGCGTTCGCACCCCGACCAGTACACCGGCAGCGCGCCCACGGGCCCCATGGCGGCCGCCGCCTCGGCCCGCACATCGGCCAGGGACTTCGCGCAGCCCGGCCGTCCGATACATGCCCCCACGCCGGTCCAGGGGGAGCGGGGACCGACGATCAGGCCGGCGGCGCCCAGGGAGTCCAGCAGCTCCGCGGCCTGCTCCCGGCCGACCCCGGGAACGACGACGCCCCGCCACGGGGTCAGCCGGAGTTCGCCGTCACCCCGGTGCCTGGCGATGTCCGTCAGCGTCCGCCACTGCCCTGCGCCGATGCGCCCCAGCGGCAGGCCGACCGACAGCGCGACCATGTCGCGGAGGCCGGTCACCGCGCCGAGGGCCGGGGCCGCGGAGCCCCGCGGTTCCACCGGGGCGACGGTGCGCGTGGTGCGTATCCCGGCAGGCCGCAACCGCCGTACGACCTCGTCGAGAAGGGACCCGGCACCCGCCGGCAGATCCGTCACCCGCCAGGCACCGGAAGCGGGTGAGGCGTCCAGGAAGGCCTCGGCGGCGGCGAGCGCGGCCTGCGGCGCACCGGCGCCCGGTATCCGCACCACGGATTCCTCCGCGCCGATCCGCAGGATCGCGTCCCCGTCGCTCCGCGCCCGCAGGGTCACATCGCCGCCGAGCGCGTCCACGTCGCCACGTCCGTCGTCGAGCGCGAACAGGAACCGCCCGGACAGACCGGCCGCCGCGTCACTCGCGCACAACAGCGCGTCCAGCGCGGACAGCCACGGGCGGATGTCCCGCTCCCCGCGGCCGTCGAGCCCGGACAGCGGGGAGGCGACGACGTTACGGATCCGCTCGTGCCGTTCGGAGGGCAGCAGCCCCGACTCGCGCATCCTGGCGACCAGTTCGCCGCCGCTTCCCGGCCCCAGGCCGCGCAGCTGCACATTGCCGCGCGAGGTGAGATGCAGCTCACCGTCGCCCGGACCACTCGCCAACTCCCGCAGCACGTCCGCCTGGTCCGCGGTCAGTACGCCGCCGGGAACGCGGATGCGCGCCAGCGCCCCGTCGTCCGCCCGGTGCAGCCGCAGCGTCCCGGGGCAGGCATCGCCATGAGCCCGCACGGACGGGTCTCCGGGCGGTGCGGGCGTGGTGGCTGGCGGGGGCATGGCGGCGAGCATACCGACCATCTCATCAGATCCGTATGACCCACAGTTGGCAAGGGACCCTTACTATGCCTAGTGACGGGCCATCCGGCACGTCGTCGCCACACACGGCGACAGGGGAGGAAGCCCGGTGCGATTCCGGCGCGGTCCCGCCACTGTGAGCTTGGTCCCACCGGCCGGGCGAGTCAGGAACTCCCTTCCCCGCACACCCGGCGCAGGCCGGGCAGGGGAGACCCTTTCGACACCGCCCGGAGCGTGGACACCCCGAGGAAGGCCAGACGCCGCATGATTCTGCTCCTGTCGACGTCCGACACCGACCTGCTCAGCGCCCGCGCCTCCGACGGCCCGGTCGCCTACCGCTACGCGAACCCCTCCCGGCTCCCGCTCCAGGACCTTCCGCAGCTCCTGGACGGCGCCGACCTGGTCGTCGTACGTCTTCTCGGCGGTGTCCGTGCCTGGCAGGACGGCCTCGACCAAGTCCTCGCCACCGGGCGCCCCGTCGTGGTCCTCACCGGGGAACAGGCACCCGACGCCCAGCTGATGGCCGCCTCCACCGTCCCGATCGGGATCGCTGCCGAGGCACACGCCTACCTCGCCCACGGCGGACCCGCCAACCTGGAGCAGCTCGCCCGCTTCCTGTCCGACACCGTGCTGCTCACCGGCCACGGCTTCGAACCGCCCGCACCCGCCCCCTCCTGGGGGCCGCTGGAGCGCACGCCCCGCGAGGCGGCGGACGGCCCCACCGTCGCGGTGCTCTACTACCGCGCACACCACATGAGCGGCAACACCGCGTTCATCGAGACCCTGTGCCGGGCCGTGGAGGACAAGGGCGCCCGCGCCCTGCCGCTGTACGTCGCTTCCCTGCGCACCCCGGAGCCCGAGCTCATCGACGCCCTGCGCGCCGCCGACGCGATCGTGACCACCGTCCTCGCGGCGGGCGGTACCCGGCCCGCCGAGGCATCGGCGGGCGGTGACGACGAGTCCTGGGACGCCGGCGCTCTCAGCGGCCTCGACGTCCCGATCCTCCAGGCGCTCTGCCTCACCAGCTCCCACACCGACTGGGAGGGCAACGACGAGGGGGTCTCGCCGTTGGACGCCGCGAGCCAGATCGCCGTCCCCGAGTTCGACGGCCGGCTGATCACCGTCCCGTTCTCCTTCAAGGAGATCGACGAGGACGGACTCCCGGCGTACGTCGCCGACACCGAGAGGGCGGCCAGGGTCGCCGGGATCGCCGTACGGCACGCCCGGCTCCGCCACATCCCGAACGACGCGAAGCGCCTCGCGCTCGTCCTGTCCGCCTACCCGACCAAGCACTCCCGGATCGGCAACGCGGTGGGCCTCGACACCCCCGCGAGCGCGGTCGCCCTGCTGCGCCGGCTCCGCTCCGAGGGATACGACTTCGGTACGGAGGAAGTGCCCGGCCTGGCCTCCGGCGACGGTGACGAGCTGATCTACGCGCTGATCGAGGCGGGCGGCCACGACCAGGAGTGGCTCACCGAGGAGCAACTGGCCCGCAACCCGGTCCGCATCCCGGCGGCCGACTACCGGCGCTGGTACGCGACACTGCCGGCCGAACTCCGCGAAGCCGTCGAACAGCACTGGGGCCCGGCCCCCGGCGAGATGTTCCTGGACCGCTCGCGCAACCCGGAGGGCGACATCGTCCTCGCCGCCCTGCGCCGCGGCAATCTGCTCATCCTCATCCAGCCGCCGCGCGGCTTCGGCGAGAACCCGATCGCGATCTACCACGACCCCGATCTGCCGCCCTCGCACCACTACCTGGCCGCCTACCGCTGGATCGCCGCCGGTGCCGAGGACGGCGGCTTCGGCGCCGACGCGATGATCCACCTCGGCAAGCACGGCAACCTGGAGTGGCTGCCCGGCAAGAACGCCGGCCTGTCCGCCGCCTGCGGCCCCGACGCGGCGCTCGGCGATCTCCCCCTCGTCTACCCGTTCCTGGTCAACGACCCGGGGGAGGGGACCCAGGCCAAGCGCCGCGTGCACGCCACGCTCGTGGACCACCTCGTACCGCCGATGGCCCGCGCCGACAGCTACGGCGACATCGCCCGGCTGGAACAACTCCTGGACGAGCACGCCCAGATCGCCGCGATGGACCCGGCGAAGCTTCCGGCGGTCCGCGCCCAGATCTGGACCCTGATCCAGGCGGCCAGGCTCGACCACGACCTCGGGCTCGAAGGCCGCCCCGAGGACGAGGGCTTCGACGAGTTCATCATGCATCTCGACGGCTGGCTCTGTGAGATCAAGGACGTCCAGATCCGCGACGGCCTGCACGTCCTGGGCGGCGCGCCCGCCGGCCCCGCCCGGGTCAACCTCGTCCTCGCGATCCTGCGGGCCCGCCAGATCTGGGGCGGTACCACCTCCCTGCCCGGCCTGCGCGAGGCGCTGGGCCTGGACGAGTCGGCGGCCACCCGCACCGCGGCCGACGACATCGAGGAGCGGGCCCGCGTCCTGGTCCAGGCGATGGAGGACGCCGACTGGGCGGCGGACGCCGTCGCCGGGGTCGCCGCCGGACACCCGGAGGCCGTCGCCGACATCCTCGGCTTCGCCGCCCGCGAGGTCGTACCGCGGCTGGCCGGCACCACGGACGAACTCGACCACTGCGTCCACGCGCTGAACGGCGGCTTCGTCCCCGCCGGCCCCTCCGGCTCCCCGCTGCGCGGCCTGGTCAACGTCCTGCCGACCGGGCGGAACTTCTACTCCGTCGACCCCAAGGCGGTCCCCTCCCGGCTCGCCTGGGAAACCGGCCAGGCCCTGGCCGACTCGCTCCTGGAGCGCTACCGCACCGACAACGGCGACTGGCCCACCTCGGTCGGCCTGTCCCTGTGGGGCACGAGCGCGATGCGCACCGCCGGCGACGACGTCGCCGAAGCCTTCGCCCTCCTCGGCGTCCGCCCGGTCTGGGACGACGCCTCGCGCCGCGTCACCGGCCTGGAGGCGATCCCCGCGGCCGAACTCGGCCGCCCGCGCATCGACGTCACGCTCCGCATCAGCGGCTTCTTCCGCGACGCCTTCCCGCACACCATCGGCCTCCTCGACGACGCGGTCCGCCTGGCGGCCTCGCTGGACGAGCCCGCCGAGCAGAACCACGTACGCGCCCACACCCAGGCCGACCTCGCGGCCCACGGCGACGAACGCCGGGCCACCACCCGTATCTTCGGCTCCCGCCCCGGAACGTACGGAGCGGGACTCCTCCAGCTCATCGACTCCCGTGACTGGCGCACCGACGCCGATCTCGCCGAGGTCTACACGGTCTGGGGCGGCTACGCCTACGGCCGCGAACTCGACGGCCGCCCGGCCCGCGAGGAGATGGAGACCGCGTACAAGCGCATCGCGGTCGCGGCGAAGAACACCGACACCCGCGAACACGACATCGCCGACTCCGACGACTACTTCCAGTACCACGGCGGCATGGTGGCGACGGTCCGTGCGCTCAAGGGCAGTGCCCCCGAGGCGTACATCGGTGACTCCACCCGCCCCGAGACCGTCCGCACCCGCACCCTGGTCGAGGAGACCTCCCGCGTCTTCCGCGCCCGTGTCGTCAACCCCAAGTGGATCGAGGCGATGCGCCGCCACGGCTACAAGGGAGCCTTCGAACTCGCCGCCACCGTCGACTACCTCTTCGGCTACGACGCCACGACGGGTGTGGTCGCCGACTGGATGTACGACAAGCTCACCGAGACGTACGTCCTGGACCCGGTCAACCGCGCATTCCTCCAACAGGCCAACCCCTGGGCCCTCCACGGCATCGCCGAACGCCTCCTGGAGGCCGAGTCCCGCGGCATGTGGGCCAAGCCCGACCCCGCCGTGCTCGACGCCCTGCGCCAGGCGTACCTGGAGACGGAAGGAAATCTGGAGGGGGAGGACTGAGCCCGGAGCGCCTCCGGCTCACGCCGGAGGCCCACCGGCCGGCGGGCCTCCGCCGCCCCGCCGCACCCCGTCACAGGAAGAGGAACAGGGCCGCGATCAGCACGACGATCAGCCCGACAGCACAACTCACCACACAGCTCGCATCGTTCGTCCGCTCGGTCAGCCGGTCCCACCGGCGGGGGGAATCCGGGGCGGGCGACGAGAGGGCCGGGGCGGGGGAGGGGCCGGGGGCGTGGGCGGACAGGGGTACCCGCGCGGCCTGGGGAGGCGGGAACTGTGGGGAAGGCGCCGGGTTCTGTCTGACCATGTCCCGCAGGAGCTGTTGCCAGACGACGGGCGGCAGATCGGGGGCCCTGCCGCTCGGCGGGTCGGTGATGCTCCGCCGGATCCAGTTGCTCGCGGAGGGATGGCGGTCCCGGCACATCCGGTGCACCAGCTCCTGGAGTTCGCGCAGATAGCGTTCGTCCCGGGCCAGAGGCGCGACGGCCCAGGTGAACACGGCGGCCGCCTGTTCGGCCAGGGCGGTCCGTGAGATGTGCTCCGCGCCCTGTCTGTTCGGCGTGAAGTAGAGGTTGTTGCGCAGGACGTTCTCGCACAGCTCGTGCCGCATCGACTCCTGCCGCGTCCCATCACGACGGGGGTCCCCCAGCTCCCTCAGCAGCAGGCCCACGGACTCCTGCGGCAGCTCGCCGGACCGCAGTTCGTCCAGCAGCAGCTCGTCGGGGGCGTCGCGCAGGCGCTCCGCGAGCGGACCGCCCCCGATGGTGTTCCCGGGCCGGTGGGCACGGAGATCCTCGTGGAGTGCCGTCTCGCGGCTGTACGGCGGACTGCCTTCCGCGGGTCCTGCGGGCCGGGGCACGGCTGGGCGGCCCGGGTACGGAGCGGCCGCGGGGGCCGGTGGACCGACCGGGGGCGGGGGAGCCAGGGGCTGTGGGAGCGGGTCCGGGCGTCCTGTGGGCACGGACGGGCCGGGGAACGGTTCCCGGTCCGGGGCGCGGTCTGCCTCCGGAGGCCCGGGCGGGGCGATGGCGATGCGAGAGGCGTGCCGCCGGCCGCTGTCCAGGAGCTCCTCGAACAGGACGCGCCGCTGGGGCCAGTCCAGTGCCGCGCCGTCCCTGAGAGCGCCGGTCAGTTGCGGCACACCGGGTTCTTCCGCCGGATGGGCGAGGAGATGGTCCACCAGCTGCCTGGCCACCACGAGTTCGATGGTCTGCCTGCCCGGCGTCCGCCCCGTGATCCGGGCCAGCGGACCGGAGCCGCCCGCGTCCGGCTCCCAGCGCGACACGCACATCAGGCGCAGCCGGTGGGTGTCGGCCGTGTCGTACGTGGCGAACGTCCATTCCCGGCCCAGCCAGGAACCGAAGAGCCGATACGCCCCCAGATACAGCAGCGGCACGTCTTCCGGGGCGAGCCCGCCGTTCGGGTCCGCCCCGTCCGTGAGGAGCGAGATCCGCCGCTCCGGGTCACGCAGCCACGCGGCGGCGACCAGGATCAGGGCGCGCCGGACCGTCTGCAGCCGCTTCGTCATCCGGGGCAGCCGCGGGGACACCAGCGCGTCGAGCCGTGCGTACTCCACCGCGTTCAACTGCCCGGAGGCCTTTTCGGCGGACTCCCGGTTGCCGACCCATTCGCCGTCGGCGAGCCCGAGGCACTGCTCGGTCCCCAGGGTCCTCGGGTCACCGATCAGGACATGGCTGACCGTGCTGGGCCGGCCGGCCCGGTCCGTGGTGGGCCAGCGCCGGACGAGCATGACGCTTCCGTCGGCCGAACGGGTGCGCACGACGCTCCTCTGCTGGGCCGCCGTACCGGGCACCCACAGCAACGAGCCCAGTTCCCTGCCCAGTTCATCGGCCCGGTCGGCCGGGCAGGAGTGGGCGACGGCCCTCATGCCGGTGCCCTGGCGGCCCTGGTTGCCCTCCCAGCGGAAGACCGCCTGGTGCACCGGACCCGGCTCGTCGTCGCGCCGCCGGGCCTGTCGGCCGTCCTGTTCACGAAGGCCGTCCTGCTCGTGGAAGCCGTCCTGCTCGCGAAGGCCGTCCTGTTCGCGAAGGCCGGCCGGGTCCCGGTGAGCGGGCCTCCGGTCCTGGAAGTCGCTCACTTCGTCTCCTCTCCCTGGGAATCACTCGCTTCCGGCAGCGGTACGGCTTCCATCGTGGGTGTCTCCCCCACGGCGAACGCCTCTGCGCCGCCGGGCACTTCGATCAGGCCGTGCATCGCCAGCAGCGACAGCAGCGGCTCCAGCACCCGGCGGGGACCCGCCCCCACCGGGTAACGGCCGTGGGCCTCCTGGCCACCGGTGGCCGAGGAGACGTGCAGCGTGCACCGGCGGATCGTGTCGAAGGGGCGCAGCCACGCCTGCCCGGCATGCCTGCGCAGCAGTCCGTACACGTCCGCGCTCTCCTCCAGTGCCTGCGCGGGGTCGAGCGAGGTGGGCGGGTCCTCGCCCAGCCACCGGTCCACGGGAGGCTGGAACCGCAGGAGGTCGGCCTTGCCGAGCACCATCGCGGCCGCCACCTCCAGATAGGGGCCGCTCTTCGGCAGCCGGTCCAGGACGGTGGCGAAGGCGAGATCGCCGTCCCGGTTCACCTCCAGCCCCCAGCGCTGCCTGGCGTGGTCCAGTTCGGGCAGCGGAAGGGCCAGCGCCGGGTCGACGACGAAGACCATGGCGTCGACCCCGAGGAGGAAGCGGAGCGCTGCATCGGTCCTTACGAGGTCCTCGCCCCCCAGGTCGAAGAAGGCCACCGGGCGCACCTGCCCGTGCGCGTCGGTGATCAGCAGGGATTCCACGAAGCGGGCGAAGCCGTCCAGGCCGACGCCACCGGTGTGGTCGAGGACGTTGCCGTTGCGCAGCGGCTGCACCCGTTCCCGTACGAACCGCGCGTGCTGCTCCGGATTGACGGACTGCCACTTCAGGCCGAACGGCTCCAGACCGCCGTCGGTGATCGCCGCGATCATCTGGGTCAGGAGATGGCTCTTGCCGGTGGAGGACTGACCGACCATCGCGATGGTCAGCGGCCGTCCGTACGTCAGGTAGGGCACCGGAATGAAGTGCTCGGGGAACTCCGGATCGGCTGTGCACTTCTGCACGGCACCGCGCATGACGTCCTGGCGCCGCAAGGGGTTGGCGATACCGGAGGGGTTCAGCGGCTGGTACTGCATTCTGCTGTCGGTGACGAACAGTGAGGTGACATCGAGCTGGATGTTCTCCAGGCAGTAGGGGCAGACCACCTCGCCGGTACCCGGCCCGGCCGGCTCGTGCGGCGGCTCGGCCGCGGGCGCCTGCCGCTTGAGACGCAGCGCCTGCTCGAAAGCCTCCCGGTGAGGGCTCGTCCCGTCGGCGGGCACGTCGAGCGCGAGGCGCCGGGAGGCGCCCGGGGCCAGGAGGTCGAGCAGCCGGGCCGGCGTCGGCCGGTCCTTCGCGAGCGGGGCGAACGCGCCCCGCAGCGTCTCGGCGAGCACCCGGTGCGCGGCGAGATCGGCGGGTGCCCGGTCCGTGGGGCCCGGTCGCCCGGTCACCAGCTGGTAGAGCACCTGGGCGACGCTCCACACCCCGTCCCGGGGGTCGGTGAGCCCCTCCCCCCGGCGTTGTTCGGGCGAGCAGTAGGGCGCCCGGCCCCACCGGGTCCTCGGCCGGCCGGTACGGACCGCCCCCTCCAGTCCCCAGAGCTGGAGGGAGGTGCCGTCCCACAGCACGGTGCCGGGCGAGATGCCGCGCAGCACCAGGTCCTGGCTGCTCAGCAGGCACAGGGCCTGCATCAGATCACGGGCGAGCACCCGCTGATCGCTTGCGGACATCACATGGGTGCGCGCGGCAGGGACGCCGCGCGGTGCCTCGTACAGCAGATACGGCTCGGCCGCGTCGAGTTCGTGGCCGATGATCCGCGGGAAGAGCGGTGCGTAGGGCGAGCCGTCGAGCACCCGGTGCAGATGCAGGGCAGTGCCCGCCTCCGTGTCGAGCAGCGCGCGCGCCGCCGGATTCGCGGCGTCCGCGGCGGTCAGACGCACCTGGACGCACTGCTGGCCCTGGTCGTCGAGCAGGGCGTTGCGGATCACCTGGGGAAGTTGCGGATCGCGGCGGGACCCGCGGCCGCCGAAACGGACCGGGGCGGTGCGATGCCGCCCCGAAGGGGTGCTGAACGTGAGCGTGGCCTGCTGCGGGCTCGACGGATCCGCCAGGTGCGAGTGAGAGGTGCTGGTCACCAGCGGTCGCCGTCCCTTTCCTCGTACTCCAGCCAGTCGGTCGTCTGTTCCTGGGGGCTGTGGTGGGGCCGGACGTTCTCCACCACACCCATGCGCAAAGGGGTGAGCCGGATGAGACCGGCGTACCGGCCCGACGACGTCCACAGCACGTCCTGAGGCTGGAGCGCACCGCTCGTCCGCCAGGCCATTTCGACCTCGCCCCGTACCGCCTGCGGTGCGAAGCGCAGCCAGACCGTCGCCTCGGGGTCGCGGCTGAGCAGCATCCCCTGCTCGGGTGAGGACAGTTGAACCACGGCCTGCCGGTCGGCCTCGGCGCCGACCAGTTCGGCCACCCCGTGCGGGTCCGTGCCCAGCAGGTTCGCCGACGTGCTGCGGGTGCGGTGGCCGGCGGCGAACGGCGGCGGTGCCAGCACCCCGTTGCGCTGCAGGTGGCGGCGGGCCGCGGACAGCAGATCGCGGACCCGTTCCTCGGTGCGCCGGACGGCGAGGGTGCCGGCCTGGCCGCGTTCGACGGCGCCCCAGTACGGGTTCATCGCGACCAGCGCGGCGTCCGTCAGGTCGGCGGCCAGGGTGGCGACCAGCTCCGATCCGCCCTCACCGCTCTCACGGTCCAGCCAGCGCGGAGTTCCGGCCGTGCGGTCCTCCCACGGGTCGGCCGGCAGGGCTGCGGCATCCTTCTCGGACTCGTCCCAGGAGGCCTCCTCCTGCCAGGCGTACGCGCTCGCCCAGTCGGCGTCCTCGTCCTCGGGCGCCGCGAAGGTGTCGGCCTCCAGGGGGGAGGAGCTGTCCAGCCAGTCGTCGGCGGTGGGCGGCTCCGCCCGGGACCCTCCGCGGGCCGGGGTCCGCTCCGGCTCGGGTACGGCCTCGGCGTCCGCGGCAGCGGCCGTGGCCCGCAGCATGCCGGCGACGGACCGTGCCGCGTCGGCGCAGTACAGGCGTTCCTCCGCTGCCCAGTGCTCACGGACCACATCGGCCAGCAGACCGTCGAGTCCGTCCAGGGCCCCGCGCAGCGCTGTGGCACCCTGGCCCGCGGCCCAGTATCCGGCTGCGGCGTCCCAGAGTCTGCGTGCGGTCTCCACCGCGACGCCGAGCCCCACCAGCAGCCCGGCCGTGCTCAGCCAGAGCGGGGGATCCGTCGTGTACGCGATGACCAGCCCCGCCGCGGCGCCGGCGGTTGCCGCGACCCGGGTGCCGATCGAGCGGTGTCCCGCGAGACCGTCGCGCAGCCGGGTCGCGCTGAGCCCCGCCACGCCGAAGAACACCAACGGGACGATGACCGCGAGCGCCGCGAGGGGACCCTGCCACAGGCCGCCGAGCAGTCCCGCCGCGGCGGTCGCGGCCGTCACCGGCGCGCCGGTGACGAAGTCCGGCAGCGGGCCGCCACGCGCCCCGGACCGCCGTGCCACGGCCTCGGGGGAGTGGTCGGCCAGCTTCGGCAGCAGCACGGAGCCCGGGACCGGTTCCACCTGTCCGGCCAGCCCCGTGAAGCGCTGGGCCACCGCGCGCAGGGCGAGCCTCTGGCCCAGCAGTTTCTGGGCGAACTCCCGCAGCCCCTCGCCGATCCGCTCGCCCACACCCTCGGCGGAGGGCACCCGCAGTCCGAGGGCCGCGAGCCGGGCCGCCGCTTCGGCGGCGGAGGGTGCCGTGCCGGAGCCGCCATCGCTGTGCAGGGCGGTGGTGACGAGCTCCCGGTAGTCGCCGAGCGCCTCGCGGGCCTGATCGAGATCGGCCTCGAACGCCTCGCGGTGCGAGGCGCGCAGCAGCCCTGTCAGGGACCGCAGCCCCGCCAGCGTGTTCCGGGCGTGGTCCAGGGCTCGTGCGCACGACCCGTACGCGCTGTCCGCCATCCCGCCCGGTTCCCGGTGCCGCTGGTCGCGGCCGGACCGGCCCGTGGCCAGCCCCCGCAGCGGCTCCGGCAGATCGGCCCCGGACCAGGCGGTCATCGGCAGATCCGGAGCGAACTCGGTGTCCTCGCCCGCGAACCGGCTGAGCGCATCGCGCCAGGCCCGGTCACGTACCTCCGGTGGCAGGTCCTGCTCCAGCAGCCGGACCCCGGGCGCCCCGATGGCGTCCGGCAGCGACCCGAGGTCGTCCATCACCCGCAGGAAGACGTCCGGGACCGACAGCAGGTCCACCAGGACCGCCAGCGCGTCCGGGTCGTCGGGCCCGGGCTGTTCCAGTGCGGTGCGGGCGGAGCGCAGATCGCCCGCCCACAGCAGGGCGATGCCGGAGGCCCGCAGTATCGAGGGCCGCACCAGGCGCCGGTCCGGCTGGAACGCCTCGTCCTCACCGGCGTACGAGCCGGGCGTGCTGCCCACCAGCAGAACCAGCATCCTCACCTCGCCCACGGCGCGGTAGGTGGTGAGCAGTTCGTACTGCCGCTGGTGGTCGGTCAGCCCGGTCGGGGTGTCGACGACCAGGAACAGCGGGTGATCGGGCTCCGGCAGCCCGGCAAGGCCCAGTTGGCGCGCGACCTTGGCGCGCAGGGGCGGAGCGGTGTCGAGTTCCGCCGCTCCGGTACGCAGGTCCAGGTGGATGACGGTGGCCACGTCCTCGCGAGTGATCACTCCTCATCACCGCCCACGGGGCCGCGGCGGTGGCGGTCGTCGTCCCCCCGGTGACTGCCCCGGTCGTCGGGGTCGTCGTCCCAGGGCACCGAGGACCTGCCGGTACGGGGCGCGCCGTCGGCCGAACGGTCCCCGGGTGCACGGCGGGGGCCGGTGCCGAACGGGTCGCCGTCCGTGTCCGTCTTCAGGGAGTCATACGCCTCGTGCTCGCCGTAGCCGTCGCGGTCACGCCGTGCCCCGTCGGTGTGTGTCTCACGGGTGCCGTACGCCTCGCCGTCACCGGAGGTGCCGTAACCGCCCGAGGTGTCGAAACCGCCTGAGGTACGCGGCGCCTGGCGGCCCCTGTTGCTGTCGTCGTCCCAGTCGTTCGTCCGGGTGCGGTTGTCGCGGTCGCCCCGGTCGTCACGACCGCTACGGTCACCGCGGTCGTCGTGGTTGTCGCGGCCGCCCGGTCCGGAGCGGTACCCGCCGTCTGGATCGTCCCGGTATGCGTCGTCGCGTGATCGCCCGCCGGTGGTGGTGCCACCCCGGTACGTCTCGCCGGAGCCGGAGCCGGAGCCGGAGCCGGAGCCGGAGCCCGAGCCGGAGCCGGAGCCCGAGCCGGAAGCGGTGGCGGAGGCACGTGGTGCGGTGCCCCAGTCGTCGTCATCGGCCACGGCACGCCGGGGCTCCGGGAACTCCTTGCGGGCCCGGGGCTTCGGCGTACCGCCGCGCACGTGCTCCAGCAGGGTGCGCAGGGTCGGCTGGATCGCGCGCTGGTCGCCGAACTCGGCATCCAGCGCCGCCGGAAGCGTCTCCGCCCAGAACTCCCACAGCGGCTGGACCCATCCCTCGACCCGCTCGCCGCCCCGCTCCCTGCGGTCCGCCAGCAGTTCGATCTGGCGCGGGGCGATCTTCTCGATCAGTTCGACGAAGAGCGGATGCGGCTCGCTGCCGCTCCTGGCCAGGCCCAGCGGCTGGGCGCCCATCAGCTCCCGGCAGTAGTCCTCGACGGTGCGCTCGTCGTCGAGGACGGTCCAGCGCTCGTACGCCCGCAGCAGCTCCGCCCAGCTCGACACACCACCGGGGAAGTCGCCCAGCCGCAGCCGGACGCCGGGCACACTGCCGCCCGTCTCGGGGAACAGCCGCAGCCGCACCCGGTCCGGCGACCCGGAGTCACCGTCCACGACATCCACCTGGCCGTTCCACATGCAGCACAGCAGCCGGTGCAGGATCGTGCGGCGGTCCTCCTCGCTGCTCACCATCCAGCTGTCGCGGTAACCGAGCCGCTGACGCCAGCGCAACACGTCCTGGGACTGCTCCGATTCCTTCGCCCTGGCCCATTGGCGCAGCACCTTGCGCGCCTCGGGCACCTGCGTGAGGCTCATCTCGCTGCGGAAGAGGACGACGGTGATCGAGTCGCTCTCCACCCCCCGGAAGTCCACGGAGTTCTTCGCGTCGGAAGGCAGCCGCAGGGTCTTGCCGAGGTACTCCTTCACCTCGTCCACGGCCTGCACGCGCGGGTGGGTGACCAGGACCCTCAGCGGCCCGGTCCCCTCGGGAGTGAAGCCCACCGGCAGCAGCCCGGTGAGCTTCCGGCCGAACAGGTCCAGGGCCTCCTTGCTGACCTGGTCCGTGGCGTCCGCGTCGCCCGCCGCGGCGGCCAGCAGGGTTCCCATGGGCGGCAACAGCGGGCGTTCCTCCAGCTGTTCACCGCTCTCGGCGAACAGTCGCGTGATGCGGCCCTCCAGCTGTGCCTTGACGACCGCCACGGCGGTGTCCGGGTTGCGCCGGCTCAGCGAGTGGACCTTGCGCCAGGTGTCCCCGTCGATCATCTTGAGCAGGAGCGCGGCCTCGTCGTCGTGCTCCCGCATCCCTTCCCGGCGGATCAGCCGGGTGACCAGGTCCTCGTAGAAGTGGTTGAGGGTGCGCTGGGGCGGCAGCAGATACGAGATGCCGGTGCGGTCCTCGTACAGTTCGAGGCCCTTCTGCGCGGAGACCTTGCGCTCCTGGTCGGAGTGTTTGCGGAAGGCGTTCACCAGGCGGCCGAGGTCGGTCCCGGCGGCGTCCGCATGGGACTGCCAACGCTGTTGCTGCTCACGCCAGGCCTCGTGCCACACGGTGCGGCTGCGCCACTGGTACCAGATGTCCTGCGCCCGGAGAGCGGTCTGCACGTCGTCGTCGCCCCAGCGGGCCGGTGACATGCCGGCCATCCGGCCCTTGATCCGCGGGTTCTTGGGCGGCTGCTCCGTCACACCCGGCGGGCGCTGCGGGGCGCCGGCCCGGTGGTTGAGCATGCCCAGGAAGCCGAGCCGGGCGATGGGGTCGTCGCTCTTGGGGACGCCTCTGACGACGCGCTCCGCGAGGAACGGATCGACGGTCTGGAGGAGTTTGTCGATGGCGGGGCGCGGGGCGAACCGGTCCGCCATCGAGGCGGCCTGACGGTCGGCGACGGACTGGAGGTCGGACAGCAGCCGCTGCATGTCGGCGCTGCGCTCGGCCAGCGCCTGCTCGATGGCCCTGCTGCCGCGGGGCAGTGGATCGGGCTCGGGCACGGCCAACTGTTTGCGCTCCCACAGCTCTTCGAGCTGGGCGTCGGCGAACAGCTGCCGGATCATCGGTACGGCGGTCTCCCGCAGGGTGGCGCGCGGCCGTTCCACCAGGTCCGTGACCGCCTTGCGCAGCAGCCGGCCGGCCACCAGGTCGGCCAGCTGGTCCATCGGCGCGGTCATGGAGGCCACCAGGCTGGTGGAGACTCCCTGTCTGCCGATACCGGTCGGGGACACGGCGCTGCGCTGCACCCCGCGGTTGATGAAGCTCGCGGCGAACGTCTGGAAGTCGTCGTCGGCCGCCGTCGCCCGCCCCCGGGAGCGCCCGTCGCCCAACTCGGTGCCGATCAGCGACATCACCAGGGAGACGATGGAGCGGCGCAGGTCGTCCTGGCGGATGCCCGCGGTCGGACTGAACAGGAACGCGGTGGGCAGGATGCCGGTCCGCAGCCGGATCGGCGTCATGCCGGGATAGCGGATGCCGAGCCCGGGACTGTGGTCCAGGTCGCCGATCTCCTCCCCTTCCGTCGGCGCGTTCTGCCCGTCCACCAGACGGAACAGGTCGACCAGGGCGCGGGCCGCGTTGAGCTCCGCCTCCCGCCCGCCGCCGCCCGACGTCGAGAACGAGGACGGCATCACGACCAGCGGGTAGATCTTCACCCCGTCGAAACGGCGCAGCTGGAAGGCGTAGTTGATCAGGTGCAGGTAGTCCAGGAAGATCCCCGCGCCGGTACCGCCGGCCACCGAGAAGGCGACGAACACATCGCAGCCGGTGGCCTTGCCGCCCCCGAGTTCGCTCAGCTCACCGGCGGACCTGGCGATCGCGTCGATCGCCTGGAGCAGCGGTTCGAGGACCGGGGCGAGGCTGTGCCTGAGGGTCGCGAAGAGGGCGGCCCGGCCGACGGTGGGCAGCTGGCCCGCACCGTTGTGGAGCGGGGTGACCTTCGGCTCGTCGATGCGCGGCGGAAGCCAGTCGGCCACCTCGTCGCGCAGGCTCGCCCGCAGCATCTTGGTCACTTCGGGCGAACTGTCGAAGTTGGGGAGCAGGTTGTGGGTGGCCCGGGAGGTGCGGGCGTACGCCGCCCGCAGCGACGGGTCGACGTTGAACTGAGGCAGTCGCTGCAGGTCGGTCTCGCTGTAGTCCGCGTACACGAACTGCAGGCAGTCAGGCAGTTGATAGGGGGCGTGGTCGCCCAGGTGGCTGAGCGCGACACCGTCCGGACCACACAGTTCGGTGCGCAGTTTGCGCTCCAGTTCCGCGCCGACCAGACCACCGGTGCCGCCCAGTCCGACGAAGAGCATCGGCTGGAAGATCTTCATGGGTTCCTCCCGCTTGCGGCCGTGTCGGCCGCCGGTTCGTCCTCGGTACGTCGATGGGATGCCGGTGCGCGGGGGGCGGGCACTCGGCGCACCGGCCCGCCCCCGCGCGTCACAGGTAGGTTTCGTCGTAGGAGCTCGCGGCCCCGTCAGCGGCTTCCGGTGCGGACGGGGTGGCCGAGGGGGCGCCCGGCGGGGCACCGAGGGACAGGCTCAGCGTGTCCGTCAGCTGGACCCGTCCCTGGACGGGCAGTTTGGTCCGCCCGCCACCACGCCTGCGCAGGACGGCCCCGCCCTCGGGGCTGCGCTGGACGGCGTACGGGCCGTGGGCGCGCCGCTCGATGCGCGGGCTGCGGTGGGGCTCCACGACGGCGAACTCGTACCACTGCTTGTGTCCGTGTCCCGCGGGGTGCTCGCCGAGGATGTCGCCGTCCTCGGAGACCAGTTGCAGCACCAGACCGAAGGGGTCCTTGCGGGTGCGGTGCTGGCGGCGCCAGGCGAGGGCCGCCACCACGGCCAGTACGACCAGGACGGCGCCGGCCATGAACGCCCACCAGTACGCGTCCCAGATTCCCGGCTCGGGTGTCACCCGCACCGACAGCGGGGACTGCACCAGGGTGCGGTCGGAGTCGGTGGCGTCGACGACGGTCACGGTGCCGCCGAGCCGCAGCCCGTCGTCGCCGAGACGGTCACCGAAGACGTCCGCGGGGGCGACCTCGATGCTCACCTTGCGGGTTCCGGACTCGCCGGGCTCCACCACGATCTGCGCCGGGGTGACCGTGAGCATCCCCTGGCCGATGTCGGTGACGGACAGCCGCAGGGTGTGCGGGGAGGTACTGGTGTTGTGGACGGCCAGCGTGCCGGTGACCGTGGCGCCGGGGTGGACGTCGGAGTCGGGCAGCGTGAGCGCGGTGGTCACGGGCAGCGCGCCGGGGGCCACCTGACCGCCCTCGCTGCGCGTATCGGCGCTCAGCCCCGAAGCCGTCAGGGTGCCGATCACCTTCAGGGCCCCGTCGGCGTCCTTCGGGACCGTCACCGTCCCCGTGAAGGAGCCGTCACCCTTCTCGGGGTCGGCCCCCGCGCCGTCGTCGGTGAGCCGCAGTTCCAGTGGTTCGAAACCGTCCCCGGTCAGCTCACTCCGTACCCGCAGACCCTCGTAGTCGCGCGGATCCTTGATCTCGTAACCCTCGCGGGTCTGGAGCCGCATGGTCACCGTGGTCTTCTGCCCGGCCTGCGGCGACGGCGGGTCCATCCTGATGGCCCCGCGCAGTTCCCCCTGCCAGAGCACACTGATACCGACGGGCAGGGAACGGTGCCCCTCGGGCGCCTCGACCTTCACCTTCCAGATGCCGGGCACCGGGTCGGTGATCTTCAACGCCTCGACGGTTCCCCCGGAACCCGCCAGCTCGAACCGGGACTTGCGGTACGTCCCCGACGTGGGGACCTCGTGGCCGCTCGGGTCGAGATAGGTCGCCGTCACCTCGGGGTCACCCTTGTCGACCACGATGCTGCCCACGGTCGCCAGCGGCGAGATGCCGATCTCCAGGGTGGCGGGCGGCCGTTCGCTGGAGCCCTGGCTGTAGCGCAGGCAGTGGGCGGCGGCGAAGATCTTCTCCAGCATCGGGCCGACGTCCTTCGGCCCGGACACCTTGCCGGCCTTCGGGCGTGCGGAGGGCAGTTCGACGCAGCCCTTCTGGTACCCGCCGGCCGCCATCCTGTCGAGCTGCGCCTTGTCCGGGGCGGATCCGAAGCCCAGCGGCCAGATCTGGACCTGCCGGGCGGCGGCGTCCTTGAGCGCCGCGGTCAGCTGCCGCTCACCCTCGGCCTCGCGGTGCGCCTCGCCGCCGTACTTCTGGCTGTCGGTGACGTCCATCCGGCCGTCGGTGAGGAGGAACAGCACGCGGGGCACCGACGGGTCGGTCCCGGTGCTCAGATCGTGGACTCCCTGCCGTATCGCGCTCGGGAAGTCCGTACCGGTGCCCTCGCTCTTCTTGCGGCTGCGCAGCTTGCCGACGCACGTGCCGACCGACTCGCGACCGGACGCGTCCAGCGCGGTGCGCGGGCACACCGGGTCCACCGCCCGCTGGTCACCGGTTTCGGCGGCGGCGAAGCCGAAGACCGTGACGGTCGACGACGCGGAGACGTCACCCATCGCGATCCGCGCCGCGGCGGCCTTCTCCGCCTTCATGTCCGCGGGCGCGAGGCTGGCGGACTCGTCCACAGCCACTGCGTAGTTGACCGCGTCGGTGGCCGGTTCGGACGCCGACACCGGCACCGGATCATGACTGGCGGGCGACAACAGGGATACGAGCACAGCGGCGCCGCCCAGCACGGAAACCGCGCCCCGGCGCCACCGGCCCCTTCCTGTCCGCCGTCCTGCCCTGACTCTTCCCACGGCCGTCCCCTATCCGGTCTCTGCGGTTCTGTGTGATGTGAGCGGTGGCCCGCACGCGCGATGTCGTTCAGCGCGCGATCAGGCTCCAGCCCAGGGCCAGTGCCGCCGCGGGGGCCAGTGCGCCGACTCCCCAGCGGATGGCCCGGTACTTGGCGGCCAGGATCGAGCTGACGTCCACGGCCTGGATGAGCAGCCACCGGGCCGGATCGCGCCCCGCCTCGGAGACCTCGGCGGACAGCCGCGCCAGGTCGTACGGGGCGAGCAGGTCGCCGAAGTACGTGACCCCGCGCTGGCTGCGGACCGTGCCGGTACGGGGCATGAGCGCCCGGACCAGCGCCGTCACCGCGATGATCCAGAGCCCGCCCGAGACGACCAGCGCGGTGTCGGCGGGCCCCCGCCAGTCGGGCGCCCCGTGCCGCCCGATCAGGAAGGCCGGCAGCGCCAGCGCCCCGGAGAGGAGCACCGCCGCCTTCGAGTCGGCCCGGCCGAGGTCCTCCCGGACCGTGTCGAGCAGCCGTTCCGCGATGCGTTCCCCCGACCGGCCGTAACCGTGCGGCCCCCCGCCCTGCACGGTTACGACCGGATCGGGGGAGGTCTGTCCCCCGCCGCCGGCAGTCATCGGTCCTCCTCCGCCCAGGACCATCCGTCGTCCGCGTCGCGGGTCCGGCGACGCGGACGCTCCGGTACGGCGTCCTCGGGCTCCCGCGGACCGGGCCGCTGCCCCGCGGCCCCGGCGGGCGGCTCGTCCGCCAGCCAGTCCGGGGCGTACGGCTCCACCACGGGCGGCTCCAGTTCCGGCGTCCTGCGGTGGGCGGGCATCGAGCCGATGGGGCCCTGCACGCGCTGGCGGCCCCGGTTGAGGAGACCGAGCGCCTGCGTCTCCAGGTCGTTGTTCTGGATCTGGCCGCTGTCGACCATGTCGAAGAGCCGGTCGACGCGTTCCTTCTCGTCCTGCCTGCCCTCCTGACGGATCTTCTCCAGGAAGTCCTTGGCCGCCTCGGGCTCGGCCGCCAGCATGTAACTGAGCTGGTCCAGCTCCCCGCCCTGCAACATGACCCGGAACCGCTCCTGGTGCACCCGGGTCACCTCGGCCGAGGCACGCGCCTCCCGGATGCCGTCCATGTGCGTGATCGTCCGGTCGTCCACCCGCAGCCTGACGTACAGCCTTACGCGCAGCCCGAGTTCGGAACCGAGGTCGTCCCAGCGCCCGCCGGCGCAGTGCCGGAGGATGGCGCGGTCGGCCTGCTCGGCCTGGGCCACGGGGAAGTCCGACGAAACCTCGCGCAGCCGCTCCAGGATCGGCGCGGTGAGCCGTTTGGCGACATCGGTCACCACCTCGGTGGCGGCCAGATGCGGATCGGTCACGGACCAGTGGATGTCGACCTCGGCCTTGAAGAACGAGGCACCGCCCTTGGCGGGCAGCTCCATCTGGAGCGTCGTCTCGTACGTGCCGAGCGCGATCTCGCACACCGTGTGCGGCCGGGCCAGCGGCCGCTTGTCGTGGTGGTCGACACCGGAGACGGTGGCCACGCTGTAGCCACCGTTCCGGTAGAACAGCACCGATGCCGTCCGGGCACCCGTCTGCCGGAACGGGCCGGTGGGCGCGTACTCCCGCAGGAACGGACCCGCCGGAACCGTCCCGGCGGCCAGACCCTCGTCCTCAGCCATTTCTCTCCTCCTCGCCCGTCCGGCCCCGCGCCGGCACGGCGAGATGCCACAAGGCGCGTGCCTGGGCATCGGGGAGCCGGTTCTCGGGGTCGTTCATCATTCGGCGCAGCAGCCAGTCCAGCCGCCGCCTGTCCTGCTCCTCCGCGATGAGCACGGGCAGCAGTGCCGCCAGGCCCGGCCGCGCCCGCTCGGCGTCCTTCCCCCGCACAGCCGCGCGCAGCAGGGACTCCAGCGCGTCCATGGCCACCTCCCTCGACCGGGCGGTGTTCAGCGCGGTCCACATCAAGTCGGCCATCGGCCGGACGAGTTCGGGCCGGGTGGCGGCAAGGGCGAGCGCCAGCGGCCGGTCACCGCGGTCCCCGAGCGGGGACCCGGACTCGTCGAACAGCACCTCGTCCACCGAGGTGAGCATCAGCCGGACGGTGGTCACCAGACCGAGATCCTGGTACTCCACGTACTTGTGGAGCGTCCAGTCGTTCATCCGCCGCAGCACCTGCGCACTGTCCGGCAGCGCCAGCAGCCGCACGACGTTGAGTGAGGCGATCGCCACCTGCCCGCCCTCGTCCCGGACCCCGATCCGGGCCAGGGCATCCAGGGTGGCGCCCATCGTGGCCATGGCGTTCCCGTAACCCAGGGCCATCGCCGCGGACCAGCGCAGCGACGCCGTCCCGTACCTGGCCCAGTCGTCGACCAGCTTGTGCACCGCCTTGCGGTGCGAGGCATGGCCGGCCGCCTGGTCCATCGTGGTGGCCGCGAAGAACCTGCGGCGTGGGGTGGACGCCTCGGCGAGCGGCCGGATCAGCTCCGCGTAACCGTGGTCGAAGTCCTGTACGCACAGTTCCCCGGCGGCCACCGCCGCGCGCATCCACACCTGGGGCCGGGGATCGTCCGCCAGCAGCCGCAGCCAGCGCACGACCGGCGCCCTGGCGGGGAAGTGCCGGTCCCAGACCTCGGTCAGCACCGCGCCGGGCAGGGCGGAACCCCGGTACCGGATCAGCCGGGCAGCGACTTCGGTGCCGGCCACCTCGACGCTGCCGCTCGTCAACGAGGCGCGGGAGAGCGCCAGATCGGAGGCCGGGTCGTCGCAGAACAACGGGCGGGCGGGGGTGTTGTCCGGATCGCCCTGAACGGACAGTTCCCACGTCAGCAGATGGGCGGCGGATGCCACGGTGCTGTGCGAGGCCCCGCCCAGTACGGCGAGCGCGATGCGGAACGCCACCGGGTGGAACAGTGCTGCCGTCCGCCCCGCACTGCCCTCCTGATCGGCAGGGACCGTGGCAAGTGCCCGGTCCACCCCGGCGAACCACTCCTGGGCCTGGTCCGCGGCGAGGCTCCGGCAGCCGGCCAGTAACTCCTCGTAGGAGACGTCCTCCAGCAGACGTCCGGCCAGCAGCGAGGCGAACAGCTCGGCCTCGGCCGGGCGCAGGTCCTCCAGTCCGACGGCGTCGCGGACTTCCTTGCGGTCCGCCAGTTCCTCGGCCCGCGTCAGCAGTTCCTCCAGCGGCGGGCTGTCGTCCGGGGCGGCGGCGACATGCTCCTCCAGCCGCTCCCGCAGCCGCGTGGTGAGGAGCTCCTGGGTGGGCGCGGGCGGGCAGAGCATGCCGTACCGCCCGGTCAGCAACTGGTTCGCCGCCGAACCGGCCGTCACGACGACCACCGCGAAGGCGTTGCGGCCGGCCAGGGCCGCAGCCAGTCCGTCCAGGCCGATCTCGTCCGGCGGCAGCACTCCGGGCCGGGTGAGGGAGAGCTCCAGCAGATAGCCGGTGCCGCGCCGCGCCTCCTCGCCGCCCAGGGAGTCGGCCAACCGGCCCACCCCGTCGTCCGGGTCGACCCGCCACACCCGGGAGTCCGCCGGGGGTTCCGCGTCCGGGGCCTCCACGGCGAAGCGGGTGACGTCGTCGAGCAGGGAGAGGGCCGTGCTCGTACGCCCCGTGCCGGGTGCGGCACCGAGGACGAGCAGCCGTCGTGCGCGGAGCGCGTTGCGCAGACCTTCGTACCCGGGCGGCGCGACATGGGCCCGGCGGAGCCCCCGCAGCTCCTCGTCGGGCACGGGTCCGCGGCGCATGCCCGCGCCGGACTGGCGGGCGTCCATCCGCAGATAGATGTCGCCGATATGGGCACGGTCGAAGTGCGTGCGGTCGAAGTTGTTCTGGTCCCGGACGTTGACGAACCGCTGCTTGGCGTCGCCGTGGGCCCGGGAGGCGGCGGCGAGACCGGTGGGGCCGTCCTCGCCCGATTCCTCGGCGAGCGGGTTGCGGGTGTGTTCCCTGAAGCGCCCGGCGGCACGCTCCCGCTCCGATTCCTTCTCGTCCGCCTCGCTGTCGGCGGACTCCCCGCCGCTGTCGGCCCTGCCCTCGTCGGACGCCGCCTTGGCATCCCTGCCCTTGTCCCGGTCCCTGTCCCGGTCCTTGTCCCTGCCCTTGTCCTTGTCGCCGGCCTCCGGGGGACGGGCGTCGGCGGCCCGGCGGGGCGCGTCCTCGGCGGGACCGCCCGCCTGCTCCTCGTCACTCATGCGGCTCAGCCCTTCCGACGGCCGGTGTCGCCGACGTTCCGGCCTATGTGCACGGGCTGCTGGTAGGTGTTGTTCGTGTGCTGGGACATGTCGCCCTGCACGCGGTAGCGGGTGCCACCGGAGTCCCCGAGGCCGTCGGTGCCGGTGTCCTCGGGGTCATCGGCGTCGTCGACGTCAGCGGCGGGGGCGTCGCCGCCGGCGCCGGAGCCCCCCGTCCGGCCTTCCGTGCCGGGTGCCCGGGTGCCGGCGGACGGCTGCGGACCGTCGGCCGGAACGGCGGGTGCGGGCCGTCCGGGAAGGTGGAGCCAGGCGGTGACCTCGCCCTCCTTGAGCTTCAGCCGGGCGGAGGAGTAGTGAGCGGGCTCGATGAACTTGCCGCCGCTGCTGACGACGTCCTCGTACAGCGACCGGGAGACCGCCAGCACGAGGTCGGCCTGCTCGGCGTCCAGCAGCTGCCTGGCCACGGAGGAGTCGGCAAGCCGGCAGGCGAGGTCGACGGCACGCCCGGCGATGCCCCGGCCGTCGTGCCGGACCGGGCCGACGTGCATTCCCACCCGCAGTCCCAGAGGTACGCGCAGGGCGCGGTTCTCGTCCCGCAGCTTCTCGTGCACCTCCACCATCCAGAGGCCGATCAGCCTGGTGACCGGGACCTGTCCGGACACCGAGACCAGCACACCGTCGCCGCGGTCCTCCATGTGGAGGGAGTCGCGGGTGATCCTGGCGTGGGCGAACGCGGTTTCCAGGACGCGGTAGATCCGTTCGCGCATATGCGTCTTGTCGATGTCGTCGTACTCCCCGGAGCGCCTGGCGTCGACGCTGATCACCAACTCGTAGCGCGCTTCGGCGACATCCGTCACGTCGTGGTCCACCTCGTGCCCCTGTCCTGTTCGCTGTGCCGTCCCCCCATCAGCCTCGGGCCCGGGACGAAGGCCGTCTGTAGTCGTTTACACACGACAGGAGGGCAATTACTCCTGATGGCCGTCCGCGAGGAGTGCGAGCAGTCCGGGATCGAGAATCTCCACCTGACGGGTCCCGGTCCGTACGACGTGCTGGTCCCGCAGCAGCCGCAGCGCCTTGGCGACGGCCTCCCGGGTGGCTCCGACGGTGGCGGCCAGCTCGTCCTGTGCCAGATGGACGACGGTTCCCGCGACCAGTGGTCGCGGTGCGGACGGTGTGTACGGGCCGGAGGGCTCGGCCCGGGAGAGCTCGGTCAGCCGCACGGCCAGGCGCTGCAGAACGGTGAGGGAGGCGAGCGCGGAACGTTCCTCGTCGGCGCTGCGGAGCCGGAAGGTGAGCTGACGTATGACGAGGCCGCTGACCCGGGGGTTCTGGGCGAGGAAGCGACGGAACGCGTCGCCCGGGATGACCTGGGCCTCTATGGGGCCGAGCGCTCGCACGGTGGCGCTACGGGGATGACTGTCCAACGCGGCCATCTCGCCCAGGAGTTCACCGGGTCCGCGCAGCCCGACTATGAGCCGGGTGGCGCCACGGTCCGTTGCCACGGAAACGGTCACCCACCCCTGGAATATGATCATGACGTGACTGGACTGGTCTCCCTCTGACAGGAGTTGGGCATCGGCCGGGTAGAGCTTCCGGTTGCCGAGAGCCATGACGCTTTCGTACTCGTGGGCTGTCAGAGCGCGCGCGAACGCCAGATCATTGCCGAGCAGCCCCATGGCCACTCCCCCCGCGGCAGTCCGGACGGCTGATTTTCGTTGGCGTTGATGGTCGCAGAGCGCCATCTGCAAGGGAGTGCTTCCCGCCACATCTCATATACCGGTCGGTAACAGCGGAAAGGCCAGCTAGAGCGCATGGCCGCCACCGGCTCTCCATGACGGCCTCGCCGCACACCCGCCGAGCACGGGCGCGGGTCGCTCTCGTACGCCCTCGTCGCCCACCACTGATCGCGAGGTCAGGCCTTGGATCCGGGCGGCACGGGTTCCGTCGGTGCGCGGAGGGGCGCATGAGGCGGACTTGGCGGAAACTCGGGTTTCCGTCATGAACGGGGCGCACCGGCGGGTATGGGTGGCATCCGCATTCCGGTCCGTTGCGACCGGATGGCCCCCGGCCACCGGCCGGGGGCCATCCGGTGGAACTCGCGACGAGGGTCGAACTCGCCCTCCGAGCACGGGAATCACCGCTGCTCGCAGTGGTCGATCCCGCCCTGACCTGGTGTGACACCTCTTCGACTCGTGGCGGGTCAGGTCTCGCGGTCTGGTTGATCACCGCTGTTGACCACTTGGCCTCAGCTCTCTCAGCCCTCAGCCCTCAGCCCTCAGCCCTCAGCTCTCTCGACGTGCTGCTGCCTCCTGCAAGTACGCCGAGATCATGGCGAGGTCATCGGCGATGTCCAGCACGCCGTTGACGTCAGTGTTCGGCGTGGAGGCGCCGTTCACACCGGCGAAGAAGACGTCGAAGCGGCCGTTGCCCTTGTCCAGGTACCCGGCGATCGTGATGGCGCCGACGGCCAGACGGTTGTTGAGCGCGTCCAGCCCCACGGCGGCACCGGTCTTGGCGAACACCTTCCCGCGGGCGGGGCAGTCGGTGCAGTTGTCGGCCAGCAGGCCGTCGACGCCGAGGATGGGCAGCGCGTTCCGGAAGCGCGTCGCCTCGGGGGTGTGCTGCCAGTACGTCAGCAACTGGACGACGGCCTCGGGAGTGGTCCGGTCGACGGGGTTGCCGCCGCGGCCGTCAAGGAGCTGGACCTGCTTGCGGTCGACGCCCGCGCGGTCCAGGAAGCCGGCCAGCACCGGGAACCCGTCCATGCAGTCCTTGCTGCCGTTCGCGACCGCCATCAGACAGATGGCGAGGTTGCCGCCCAGGTTGTGGCTGACCTTGAAGATGAGCTTGGCGTACTGGGCGAACGGCGGCGAGGTGTACAGGGCCACGCGCGGCCGGCCCTCGTACGAACCGGGGAGCCGCCCGACGGGGTTGGCCCCGGTCGGCTTCGCGGTCACCCTCACCCCGGCCCGCCCCAGCGCCTCGATGAGCGCGGTGCGTCCGAAGGCCGCCGGGTCGGCGATGGGCGACACCTTCAGAGCCGGTTCGGAGCCGGCCGCGATCGTGCCGGAAAGCCGGATCCGGGTGCCGTTGTCGGAGGTCGTCACCTCGATGTCCGTGGGCTTCCCCGCCGCCACGGTCTTCACCGTCGACGTGACGCGGTACGGGGCGACCTTCGGCCGCCAGTCCAGTTGTGCGGGAGCGCCGGGTCGGGCACCCGGGGTGGTCAGCAGGTCGATGAGGTTGTCGTTGACGATCAGCGGCGTCGGATCGGGGACGAAGACCGGCTCGGGCCGGAAGAGCCGGTCGTCGACGATCACGTTCCCCTCGACGCGGGTGATGCCGGAACGCCGGACCTGCTGCGCGAGCTTGTTGATCCCGGCGAGGGGGTTCTCCGGAGTGAGCGTGGCGCCGGGGAAGTCATTGGCGTACGTGTGGTCGAGGTCGGTGTAGTCGACCGTGCCGTCGGGACGGGTCCTGCCGCCCATGGTCAGGTCGCCCTGGGCGACGAGGCCCAGATCGCCCTCCAGCGTGCTCCCGCGGCGCTCGCCGACCGCGTAGACCGGCGTCCTGAAGCGGTGGTCGCCGCCGAGGGTGTTCCACGCCCCGGAGGTGCCGAACAGCTTGGCCACCGACCCGGGGATGAAGAACTGCTCGGCGAACCGGCTGTGGACGACCCGGCCGCTGTCCGGGTCCTGCTGGAGAAGGCCCCACTGGGCGTTGGGGTAGTCCGGCTTGTGCATGATCGCAGTGATCCGCGGGTCGAGCCGGTCGGAACCGCCGCCGGGCGACGAGGCCGCCTGGACGGCCGCACTCGACGCCACGGCCAGGAGCAGCAGGGCACAGCATCCGGCGACGACGCGACGCCGAAGTGTTCCGAAGTCTTTTCCTCGCATTGCAATACGCACCGTTCGTCTCGGCGGTTTCCTGTCCATGGGGTCAGGTATGGACCCCGGTGGACGCCGGACGGGGGCGGCGCGAACGGTTGTCACCTGAACGGTGCGGTGCATTCGTCGAAATGCGCAGCGACCGCCCGGCCGGAAGTGCCGGTCAGCGATCTCGGCCGAGTCAAGCCCTCAGGTGCGGGCAGGCCTGCGGTCAGGACACCCGCTGACCAGCTGGGGCCCAGGGACGACGCGACCTCCAGCTCCGCCTCGGCACGGTCCAGGTACTCGACCGAGGTCGACTATCTCCGTGTTCTGCGCACGGAAATCTATGACAGTCAGGGTAGACATTGGGTGGTGTGCTGATTATGGTTTCTCTCGTAGCCGAGATCGGGCAAGGCCCGGCAGGGATGAACTGCCGGGCGGTCGTGCCCGTAGCTGCAGTGTGCGGAACGGTGCGGTGGTGGAGTTTCGAAGCCAGGGTTGTTGCGGACGGCGACGGAACTGACGACCGGACCGGGTGGCCCGCAGTTGTCAGGGGCCGCCGTGAGCCGGAGCGCAGTTCACGCCGTGGAAGTCCAGGGCGCGGGTGCGTGCAGTTCGCAGTACCAGGCGATGCAGTGCCTGTTCGACAGATATTGACCAAGAGGGAAGAACGGAGGAGCGCGCCATCAGGATCGCCCGGGCGGAATGACTGGGCCCGGGTACCGCAGGACATCGATAGTGAGGTGGTCTCCGGTCAAGCAACCGCGATCCCCGCGACCCCGACTGTGTTCAGGCCGGGTCTGCGGAAACATGGGGCCGACGCAGTATCAGGGTCGGCAGATGGTGTAGCAGTTCCTTCGGGGCCCTGGTGCCATTGGCACCAGGGCCCCTCCACGCGTTCCTTGGAGAGGTGCAAGTGACAGCAGATGATTCGTTCGGCCGTCTCGATGACGACGACTACCCCGCCTACACCATGGGCCGGGCCGCCGAGATGCTCGGCACCACCCAGGGCTTCCTCCGCGCCATCGGCGAAGCCCGCCTGATCACCCCGCTCCGCTCCGCGGGCGGCCACCGCCGCTACTCCCGCTACCAGCTGCGCATCGCCGCCCGCGCCCGGGAACTCGTCGACCAGGGCATCTCCATCGAGGCCGCCTGCCGCATCGTCATCCTCGAAGACCAGCTCGAAGAAGCCCAGCGCATCAACGCCGAATACCGTCGCTCCGCCGAAAAGGCGGGCCCGCCGCCCGAGAACTGAGCCTGCGAGCCGGTTGCGGCGCCGGCCCACCGTTGTATCGGGATGCCGACGTCATCAGCACCCCGGCATGGGCGGGGGCCGTGGGCGGCAGGAGAACAGGAAGGCGATGGCGGCTGGTTCTGAAGCCGGGACCCGTACGTGAACCGCAACTGTCCGTCTCGAAACGCAGGAATGGTGCACGGTGCAGGAAGACACCTGGTTGCGGAAGGGCTGATCGCTCCCGGCGGGTGGCCGCCACCGGGAGCGACGACACACGCCCGCAGGAGCCCCTCCGCGCAGGGTGCCGTGGAAGGATCGCGGCAATCCGGACACCCGGTCGGACCGGTTCGGGAATTCGGCGCGTGGGAGAAGAGATGTCCTTACCGGAACCTGAGCGGGAGGCCGAAGCGGCGGCGGCCATCGGCTTCGATCTCAGCGAGTGCGTCCAGGAGCCCATTCACCGGCTGGGCATGATCCAGTCCCACGGCACCCTGCTCGCGGTGGAAGCCGATACCGGCACCGTGGACACCGCGGCACTGAACACACTTTGCCTGCTGGGTATTGCCGCCGAGGATTTGGTCGGAGGGCCCATCACGCGCGTGCTGTCCCCCGAGCACTGGGCCGAGGCGCTCGAGGTCTGCGCTCAGCACGATGCGGCAAGCCTGGTTCTCCCTGTCGCGATCGATGTGGCGGGCGCCCCCCGGATGTTCGACGTGACCGCGCACCGGCACGGGCAACTGGTCGTTCTGGAGTGCGAGCCGCGCACCGTCGAGGCGCCGCACTTCGCACTCTTCTACCAGGGGGTCAGGCGAGCTCTGACGCGTCTGCGGTCTTCGATGACAGCTGTCGAGTGCTGCCGGGCGGCCGCCCGTGAGATTCGGGCGCTCACCGGATTCGACCGGGTGGTCGCCTACCGCTTCGACGGAGAGAACGGGCCGGGAGAGGTGGTCGCCGAGGACACCTCCGAGGGCCGCGAGCCCTGGCTGGGACTCTGGTTCCCCGCCAGCGACATCCCGCCCCAGGCGAGGCGGCTCTACCGCGACAACTGGATCCGGGCGATTGCCGACGTGGACGACATCAGTGTGGGTCTGCACCCTCCGCTCCGAGCCGATTCGGGCCTGCCGCTGGACCTGTCGGACTCCGTGCTGCGCACGGTGTCCGGCTTCCACCTGGAGTACCTGCGGAACATCGGTGTGAAGTCATCGATGTCGGTGAGCGTCCTCCGGGAAGGCGAACTCTGGGGGCTGATCGCCTGCCATGGCTACACCGCTGTCACCCTCCCCCCGGAACTGCGGGCAGCGTGTGAGTTCTTCGGTGTGGCCTTCTCCCTCCAGCTCGCGGTCATCGACGAACGGGAGCAGGCCGAGGCGCTCACCGCATCCCGCGAGCGCCTCGACCGGATCCTCTCCCGGGTGACGTCGGACTTGGAGGACTCACTCCTGGCAGGTGACGACGCCCTCAGAGAACTGCTGGACGCCGACGGCGCGGTGCTCTGCCGCGGCGGCCGCAGCACCATCAGCGGGATGAGCGTTCCCTCCGTGCTGCTGGAGGCCCTTCAGGCACGCGCGGCAGGGCCGGCACCCGGCACGGTCTGGAGTACGGACCGCCTCTCGGAGGAGCCGGACCATCCCGACGAAATGACGGAAGGCGGCCCGGCAGGGGTCCTGATGGTGACGCTGAGCCGCTCGGGCGACTTCCTCGCCTGGTTCCGCAAGGCCCGTCCGACCTCCCGCCAATGGGCCACCGACCCCTCCAGACCCGTCCGGGTCGGACCGAGGGGCGAACGGCTCACCCCTCGCGGCTCAGGTGCCGTATTCCGCGCGGTGGTACACGGACAGTGCCTGCCCTGGACGCCCACCGACCGTGCCGCCGCACAGGAACTCTGGCGCACCCTGACAGGACTCGTGCTCCGGCACGAGGCGGAGCTGGCAGCGTTGAACGAACAGCTGCGCATCACCAACTCCGACCTCGACTCATTCGCTCACGTGGCGGCTCACGACCTCAAGGAACCGCTACGAGGCATCTCCAACGCCGCGACCTTCGTCATCGAGGACGCCGCAGCGGAGCTCGACGCGACCACAGTCCGCCGGATGCACACCATGCAGCGACTGGCCGGCCGGATGGACGACCTGCTCGACTCGCTGCTGCACTTCGCCCGACTGGGCCGGGGCGGGCTGCACCGCACTTGTGTCCCACTGGACCGGGTACTGGATTCCGCGCTCGCCGTGGCCGGTGAACGACTGGCCGAAGCCCACGTGCGGGTCATCAGACATGACCTGCCCGAGGTGTACGCCGATGAGGACCGGCTCTACGAAGTGCTGGTCAACCTCCTGGTGAATGCGGCCAAGTACGCCGCTGACCAGGACGATCGCACGGTCGAGATCCTGGTCGACACGCTCCGCCCGCCGGCCGGCGGGCCTCCGAGGCAGACCGTCGTGGTCCGGGACAACGGCATCGGCATCCCGCCCGACCGGCAGCACGAGGTCTTCGAGCTCTTCCGCAGACTGCACGGACAGGGCGAGCGCGGCGGCGGCACCGGCGTGGGACTGGCGATCGTCAGGCGGATCGTCGAGCGCCACGGCGGCGAGCTGTGGCTCCAGAGCGAACCAGGCCGCGGGACCACCTTCTTCTTCACCCTGGGTCAGGAGGGGGACTGATCGGCAGGGCTGCTGTCGTCCCCACCCTTCGCCTTCCCCTGCCAGTAGTCGACAGCTCCCTTCAGCACCGCGCTGAAGAGCTCGAAGTTGACCGGCTTGTAGATGTAGCTGTCGGCGCCCGCCGCATAGGTCGTGTCCACCTCGTCCGGCCCGGTGGACGAGGTGAAGGCGACCACGGCCACGTCGTCCAGTTCGGGCCGGGAGCGGATCGACCGCAGCACCTCGGCTCCACTGGGGCCGGGCAGGTTCAGGTCCAGAAGAACGAGCCCCGGCCGCCGGGCGGCATGCAGCAACCGTTCGACGAATCCCGTCCCCCGGTCGGTGAAGTCCAGTGTCAGACCCGGATGGGTGCGACGGAGCGCCCGCGCAATGGCCTCGGCGTCCTCCGCCGAATCCTCGACCACCCAGACGAGGTCGTGATCGGTCCTCTGCTCCCCGGCAGCCCCGCTCATCCGGCTGACTCCGCCCGTGCGACGAGCACAGCGATGTCGTCGGCACCCGTCGCCCGGAATTCCACGACGGCCTCTGCCAGCCGCTCGGCGAACCCCCGGGCCTCACCGGCACCCTGGCGCGCCACCTCGTCCCGCAGACGCGATTCGAAGAACGTCCCGTCTGCCGACCTCGCCTCGGTCACTCCGTCGGTGAACATCACGAGCGCGTCCCCCGGCGCCAGGCGCACCGACTCCGATCCGTACTCGATGTCCTCCAGCACACCCAGCAGATCCCCGTGAGCGAGGAGCTCTGCCACAGTGCCGTCCTGACGCCGTACCAGGGGCGCCGGGTGTCCGGCACTCCAGTAGCGCACACGAAACCCCTTTCCGTCCGGCACCAGTACCGCTACGAGCGCTGTCACGAAGCGGGACGTGCCCTCCCTGACCAGGGCCTGATTCAGCCGTTCCAGCGCGTGCTCGGGTGTGCTCCCGTCCTCGATGAGGGTGCGCAGAGTGTGGCGCGCCAGGCCCGTCAGCGCCGCCGCCTCCGCCCCGCGACCGCAGACGTCGCCGATGAGGAGGGTCACCTCGCCCCCCGCCCCCGGGACGGCGTCGTAGAAGTCACCGCCCACATCGAGCGAGACGTCACCCACTTCGTAGGCGGAGCTCAGCTCCAGTCCCGGAACCCTCGGCAGCTCGCTCGGCAGCAGATGCCGCTGGAGGGAGACCACGTGGCGGCGCCGCTCTTCGTACAGGGTGCTGGTGTCGATGGCCAACGCGGCCCGGGCGGCCAGACCTGCAAGGAACCCCGAGGCCCCATCGGCCACGACCGTCCGGTGGTAGAGAAACGTCAGAGTGCCCAGGGTCCGGCCCCGGGCCTTGAGCGGATTCACACTGATCGCACGCACGGCGCGGCCCGCCCCGGACGAGGCGGGCCCGAAGGGTCCCCCTCGCAGCCCTTCACCCTTCAGCGCCAGTGCCTGCCCGCTGTCGAGTACCCGCTGCAGCGCCGCCGTCAGCCAGGCGTCCTCGGCCGCAACCTTGCCGAGCCACTGCTGCTCGCCCGCGTCCACGTGCGCGAGGGACACGGCTCTCAGTCCCTCGGGAAGACAGAGATGCACCACGCACCCCTCGGCGATGGCGGGAACGGCCGTGCGAGCCACCCGCCGCACGGTGCTCTTCACATCGAGGCTCGCATCCATCTGCAACGACGCCTCCGCCAGGAAGGCGTCACTCACCTGACGCACCTCGTCGGCGCGTCGCGCCATGATGCGCCTGTCCGAGACCGCGGCGACCTCGGCCACCTGTTTCAACCGGGTGCGCAGCGTCGCATCGAGCGTGTCCCTGTCCGCGGTGCCGACCATGAACGAGACCCAGCCGCTCTGTCCCAGCGGCACTGCGCACTCGGCCAGGCTCCGCGCGCCGGCTGCGGCCAGCACCTGGACATGCGGCATGGCACCGTTGAGCGCCGACACTTCGTGAACCGTGACAGCCGGATCATCGTCCGGAGCCCCGGCGGCGCCGGGTTCGCCGTAATACTGTTCAATTTCCACGAGCGATGGCGTCGGCTCCGCCAAGGTGACACTGCGCAGATAGTGCAGAGTCCCGCCGCTCCAGCGGGTACCCACGACTGCCAGTACGCCCGGCACACGGAGCAGCATGTCGTAGAGGGGATCGGCCAGCCCCGTCACGTCCGTCGCCGTTTCGGCGACATGCCAGAGCTCATGCAGACGGCCTGACCACCATCCGTCATCCGCCTGACGTGATGCTCCGCCTTCGTGCTGCTCCACCGCTGATCCGCCGTCCCGTATCACCACTGTCGGCCCCGGCCCGTCACGGGAAACGCTATGCCACCCCACGACTGACCGCCTCCAGGCGCGGTCCCGGTGGCGCTTCGCGGGAAAACGCCGGAGACTGAGCGCCGCAGCCGTCGCTCGTGCCGCCCTCGCCGGTCACTCTGCCCGCACCACCCGCCCGGCCTGCGCACCTGCGGCGAAGATCGCCCCGGCCAGGCGCCCGGAGCAGTGCTACGGCCTCCGGGCACCCCCGAGCCGCTTCGCACCGTCCCCACATTTCCCAGGCGTCTCTGCGGCCCGGAAGGCGTGCCTCGGCCACCGGCTTCGCCCGGGGCAGCCCGGAGAACCTCCTGACGCGCCATCTCGGACGCGGTTCCGGTCGCAGGCACGGCCTGTGCGCTGAACGAGCAGTTCGACTTCCGGACGGAGCCGGAATCCACCCGTGGTTCGTTCGCCGGGCAGCGGTGGCCGTGACCCGGGCCCGCGGCATGGAACGGGCCCGGACGAATCGCGTCGTCCGGGCCCGCGGGGCACTGGTAAAGGCGGGCTCAGAACAGGCCCTTGTACCCCTGCCAGCCCGTGGCGATCTTCGTGCGGCCGCCGAAGGAGCCCTTGCCGTTGCCGTTGTTGCGCCAGGCGGTGCCGGTGGTGTCGCGGGAGACGATGTCGGCTCTGCCGTCGCCGGTGATGTCACCGACGCCCACGATCACGTTGTACGACGAGCCCCAGTTGTCGAAGACCTTCACGCGGCTCTTGAACTTGCCGGTCGCGGTGCCGTCGTAGCGCCACAGCTCGTTCGACCTGTCCTGCACCAGCAGGTCGCCGTGACCGTCGCCGTTGAGGTCGCCCGCGCCCAGGATCTTCTTGTAACCCGTCCACTTGGACGCGATCTTCACCCCGGCGGAGAGCTTGCCCGTGCTCGTCGCCTTGTAGAGGTAGACATCGCCGGTCGAGGCCCGGCGGGCGATCAGGTCGGCCCGGCCGTCACCGCTGATGTCCCCGGGCGAGGTCAGCACGTCGTACTGGTTCCAGCCCGTGCCCAGCGAGGTGTACGCGGTGGAAGGCGTCGCCACCGTCCCGCACGCGGGCCGGTAGGCGCGCAACGCGCCGCTGCTGAAACGGACGAGCACGTCGTTGCACCGGTCACCGCTCAGGTCGCCGAAGGGGACCGCCTTCACCGAGGTCGGCCACCCGGAGCCCGTTCGCTTCCCGGTGAACGTTCCCTTCCCCGTCCCGTACTGGTACGTCAGCCCGCCCGAGCCGTTCAGCGTCATCAGCTCGCCGAAGCCGTCCGCACCGACGAAGTCGCGGCGGGCCGCTGCGGCTCCGGTGACCTCGACCGTGCCCGTCCTCGTCAGCGCCGCGCCCTGCCCGTCCGCGGGGGTGACGGTCAGCTTCCAGGTATGGGTGCCGTTGGGGACCAGCCGGCCGGCGCCGTCCTTGCCGTTCCAGGCCGGGAGCACCACTCCGCGTGCCTGGCCGCCGGAGAGCGTGCGCACGGCCGCACCGGCCCTGTTGTTGATCACGAGCTTCCAGGAGGCCGCGGGCTTGTTCAGCCACCACTTCGGGCTCCACTGCGCGGCGCCGCCCTTGACGTCCACCGAGGCGGCGACGCCGGCGTCGCGCTGGACGAGGGCGGAGACGGGGACACCGCTGGAGGTCAGACGGATGGTGTTGTCGGAGCGGAGCTGGGCGATCACGCCCGTGTACGGGTCGACGTCCCAGGCGTTCCCCTCGAACTGCCCGGCGGTGTGCGACACGGGCGTCCCGCTGCGGACGTCGATCACCTTCAGCCGGTCGGCCTCGACCGTCGCGACAAAGCCGTCGCCGAGCTGCGCCTGCTGCCAGCCGGAGCCGGAGACGAGGGTCAGGTTCCGCTTGGTGACGGTGTCGTAGACACCCTGGCCCTCCGAGTTGAGCACGCAGTTCCACAGCAGCCACCGACCGACAGCCTGGAAGTCGTTCAGCAGACAGCCGCGCCCGAACCACACCGGCTCGCCCTGCCGCCCGGTCAGCAGGTCGACGGGGACCACGGAGTCGTTGCCGGACATCACCCACACGGTGGTGCCCCACATCGCGCGCACGGTCTCCTTCGTCGTGTACACCGTGCGCCCGGTGTCGAGGTCGACGATCCGGGTCTCCGCCGCGCCGGTGCTGTCGTACGGCCTGGCCAGGGCGGCGAAGCGGCCGTCCGCCGCGGTCGCGGTCAGATAGCTGCGGGAGCTGTCGATCCGGGTGCCGGGCAGCGACCGGGAGGCCCCGAGGAGCTGGGGCTGCTGGGCGGCGCTCGTGCCGTAGCCGGAGATGACCGTCCGGCCGTCGCCGGTGTCGATGAGACGCGGACGCCCCTCCGAGTAGTCCTCCTGCACGATGCGGCCGCGGGTGGTGCGTGCCCCCACCGTGGGGGCGCCGGCCACTCCGGTCTCACGGGTGTGGAGATACGACCAGTCACCCACGGGATCCTGCTCCACGGTGGTCAACCGCCCCTGGGAAAGGGTCAGCTGGGAGACAGTGCTGGCGGTCGCCCGGGGGTACGCGTCCGCGATCCGGCGCACGGTGACCCCGCCGCCCCCGGCGGCCTCGATGAGAGAGACGCCCCAGTGGTCCGGGTCGGCGCCGCCCGCGACCAGCAGCCCGCCGCCCGGAGTCGGCATGGCCTGCCGCGAGGTCCTGGCCAGCAGCGTCCGAGGCGCGGAGCCGTCGAGAGGGACGGCCTCGACCCGCGAGACCGCGCGACCGGTGTCGTAGCGGCCCAGGGAGGAGTCGTACCGGGACACGATCACGGTGTCCCCGACCAGGCCCAGTACCTGCGCGACGTCGCCGACCGCAACGGTCCGCACGACGGCCGCCGGGTCCTGGCGGGAGGCGACGTGCAGGGTGCCGTCGTAGAACCACACCAGGTGGGTGGCGCTGAGCGCGACCAGGTAGTGCCACGACTGCACGGTGTACGGCAGGGCGGTGAAGCGCCCCTGCTCGACGTCGAGCCAGCCGGTGACTTCGTCGTCGCCCTTTCGGTACCGCACCACCTGGCCGTGCGCGTCGCCCAGCCCTGCGGCGGACCACAGGTAGACGCCGGCGGGGACGCCTTCCACCGTGCGGTCGGTGACGGAGCCGTCGGCCCGGACGTCCAGCAGGTGCCACACGGAGCTGGTACCCGGGGCTCCCGCCGTCGTGACGACCGTCGAGCCGAGGGTGCTGAAGTACGAGTGACCGTCGGGGAGCGCGACCGTGTCGACCTGGCCGGACGTCATGTTCCGCAGCGTCACGGTCCGGGCGGAGCTGTCGTGGCGGGCGACGACGTCCGAGCCCGCGCCGGCACTCGTGACGCCGTACACGTCCGTGCCCGAGGCGTCGACGACCGTGTCGACACCGTCGTACGTCGTCCAGAGCCGGCCCCGCCCCTCCTCGTACCGGAGGAACCCCGAGGGACCCGCACTCAGCAGGCCCGTCCGGGGAACCATGGCCGTCGTGGCCGGCACGACAACTTCTCCGGCGACTGTCTCCCCGTACGCGCTGCCGGCCGAGAGCGGGCCGAGCCCGAGGGCGAGCGTGAAGGAAACAGTGGCGGCGGTGGCGCCTCGTACGAGCGCACGTCTGCCCATGCAGGACCTCTCCAGGGACGGTAGTCGAAGGCTTGGAGAGACTTGTGCGTACGCCGTTGAGCCGCAGATCATGGACGCGCGGCACCTATGACGTTCAGCCATCCCCCCAGGCGAGTGGCCGGACTTTAGCACTTTACCTGTGCATGACCTACGGCCCGGGGGGTGCGCGGTGACGACTGATCACGCGCACTTCGACAAGACCCATGTCCCTGAGCCATGTCCCTGACCCGGGTCCCGGTCATGGAGCGGGTGGCGAGAACCGAACTCGCCCTCTGAGCGCGGGCATGCACCGGAAGTCGCGATGCGCCTGCTTCGCCATCCGTCGCTGCGGCTGCCCGAGTACGTCCGGCGACAGAACGCGATTCTGGACGGCGCCGATCCGCCCGGTTGCCCGGCTTGCGGGGATGAAGGACCGCGCGTGCTGAGCTCGACCGGGCACGGCTGGATCGAGCTGTGCCGTGGGTGCTGGCGCCATGTCCGTGCGGGCAGCGGCACCGGTTCGTCCCGGAGGCCCCGTTCAGCTGGAAAGGGATCTGGCAGCGGGAGCACATGAGCGATGACGGCACGCCCGACCCGCATCGGCCTGCGGGCTGTTCCGTAACCCCTGGCGGGCGCGCGACGACGGCTACGGCACCTCGCCGCGTTGCCGGAACGCCCGAATACATCCGGGATGCGGACGACCCTCCGCCTTGCGATGCACCGCATCCGACGCCGCGCGCTGATCCACCACGGATCACGGACAGCCCTTGACCGGTTGGATGCGCACGGGCCTTGAGCGGGGCTGATCAGCCGGGTGGCGCGCGCTCTTCGGATCGTTGCCCGCCGCGCAGGTGATCGCCGCCCGGCGCTCCTCGTGGCGAAGAGAAATCGCTGACGCTGCCGAGAGGCCGCCGGCCGGTCACCACACGTCGACGGACCAGACGTCGCCCCTGTGACGTCCGTCCGGATCCGGGTCGCCCGACCCGTACGGGGCAGGGGCAGCGACGACATGGATACGGGCGGCGGAAGCGGATACGCGGTAGCAGTCCATGTCACTCGACGTGTTGTGCTTGTCGAGTTCGACCGTGCGGCCCAGGGCCAGGACGACAGCCTGAAGTTCCCTGAAGGGGACTCTGGGCGCGAATTCCCCGTACTCCCGCGAGAGCGGGGACGGCACGGTGTCCGGGGACTGGTCGTACAGCAGTCGTTGGATCTTCACGCCGAAGCCGAAGCACGACATCCGGCCTGGCCGCCCCGGCCGGTCCGGCGAGAAGTTGATTTCCACGAGCCCGTAGTCCCGCCGCAGTAGACCACCACCGGGAACATCGAGGCATGCCGCCCCCAGGGCGGCCTCCCAGGCTTCCGGGTCGGCACCGAGGCCAACTCCCAGGACCTCACCGCAAACGGCGACGTGAGCGTAGAAGTCCAAAGCGGGCACTCGCCAACTCCCTGAGCTATCCGGCAGGACACCACTCGCTGATTTCCGCACGGGACAAGCGGATCAGCGCCCAGTACTCGGTGATCGTACAGAGCAGCCAGTCATGGCAGTCGCCGGGTGAGTTCTTCGCCTCGTCGAAGTCGAACTCCCAGGCGGGACGTGTCTTTCGGATCGGCCGTGGTCTTCCCGAACATCCTGGCAGAAACGGGCTGCGTTCCCGATGGCCGTCAACTGAGCGGGAGCCCGGGCGCTTTTGACCTCGACGACTTCAAGAACCTCAGCGCGCTTCCGACCGCTCTGGCTGGGCAGGGATGGGGCATGAGTGGCGGGGTGCTGGGCACATCCGTCGAGGTCCGCACCGATGGGGATGCCGGCGGATATGCCGGTGTGCACGCACGCTCACGATCAGTGGGAGCAATCCTGCGCGGAGAACTCCGAGACGGTGCGCCCGTGCTGTTCTCAAGACCGGCCCCCTCCACGTAGCCGCCGGTGAGCGCGAGGGGGGACAACTGCCGCTTTCGGGCGTCAGGGACGCAGGGATCCGCGGCGGACGCCCCGCATGCGGGCGCCGGTCAGCACGGTCCCGTCGGTCTTCGCCGAGATGAGGACAGCGTCCGTCAGGTCGGCGTCGGTGAGGTCGGTGCCGGTGAGGTCGGCGCCGACGAGCCTCGCGCCGCGCAGGGAAGCTCCGCAGGCGACGGCACCGGCCAGGCGGGCGCGGGAGAGGATGGAGTCGTCGGCACGAGCCCTCGTCAGGTCGGCGTCGCCGAGGTCGCAGAGGCCGGCGTTCACCCGGGTGAGTGCGGCTCCCGCCAGGCTCGCATCGCGCAGGTCGGCACCGGTCAGGAAGGCGTCGGTGAGGTCGCAGCCGGTGAGGGTGGCGCCACGCAGGTCCGCATAGCCGAGGTGGACGCCTGCCAGGTCCAGACCCGAGAGATTCGCACCGGCCAGTGGGATGCCGCTCAGGTCGTTCTCGGTGCCCCACGGCTGCGTCCATGAGCGCACCATCGCGCGCCAGTCGCCGGTGTTCCTGGTCAGGGCGGACCGGAGCCCGACCAGGAAGGGCGCGTTCTCAGGCTGAGCCCATCGCCTCCGCAACTCGGTTGCGTGGCTCTCTTCGTCCGGGATGCCGGGTGGAGTGGTCATGCGGCTGGCCTTCCGTCCCTGTTGTCACTGTTGTTTGATCCGGTGCAGGAAGTCCTTTACACGGCCCAGGTGGTAGACCGTTTTGTCGTGCTTCTTGAGGAGACTTCGAGTCCTCGATCGGTCAGCCCCTCTGGCAGTCGTTCCACCTCCTTCCAGAGGACCTTACGGACGTTCTCCGTCCTTGCTGTGCCCGAGTGAGGTCCTTGATGTGATCGAGTGGTGTTCCATCCGCCTTCCGTGCCACCAGCTCATCCGTAGCCTCCCGTCGTGCCGTCGAGCAGCGATTGTGGTTGCGCTCGGAGTTGATGCGGCCAATGGGTCACGGGGAGCGGATGCACCGGCTGGAGTACCCCTCGACGTGAACCTCACCGCTCACTACCGCGCCTGGCACGTGCTCACCCCCGGCATGATCGAACGCCGCTGGGGCCGGATCGTGGACATCGGCAGTGTCAACGCCCGCGCCGGCCGAACGAACCTCGCGTACAGCACTGCGAAGGCAGGGATGCTGGGACTGACCCGCTCCCTCGCCCGTGAACCGGGCCCGTGCGGAATCTGCGTGAACACCGTCATGCCCGGTGCCATCCAGATCGAGGCCGAGAACACCCTCCCCGCCCGGCACCGTGCGCGGCCGGAAGATCAGATCAGGCGCCAGTGTGTCCCGCGCCGTGGTCGGCCCGACGATGTCGCAGCCTTGGTGGCGTTTCTCGCGGGCCCCTCCGCCTCGTTCATCACGGGGCAGTCCGTCCACGTCGACGGTGGCTGGCTGCTGCACTGAGATCACCAACAAGCAAGGAGACAAACCGAAATGATGGAACGAGTCCGCGCCGTCCTCGTCACCGCAGACGACACGATGCTGGTCATCCGCCGCACCCGGCCCGGCATCCCCGAGTACTGGGTCCTGCCCGGTGGCGGCGTCGAACCCAGCGACGAGTCCCGGGAGGCGGCCCTCCATCGGGAGATCCACGAGGAGATTGCGGGGAAGGCCGACATCATCCGCCTCCTCCACACGATGGAGTCCGACGACGAGCGGCAGATCTTCTACTTCGCCCGCATCGCGACCTGGTCCTTCGACGACCGCACCGGTCCCGAGTTCAGCGCCGCAGGCCGTGGTGAATACGCGCTGGAGGAGGTTCCGCTGACCATGGAGGGGCTCGACGGCATCGACCTGAAGCCCGAGGAGATCGCCCACGTCCTGCGGGGAGCCATCAGGGCCGGAAGCCTCGGAGTCGAGTCGTCGCTCTGATCGGAGCGGCCCGGGCAGCAAAGAACCCCCGGGCCGATGGCCTGGGGCCTTTATATGGAGCGGGTGACGAGAATCGAACTCGCAGTCCGATCTTGGGAATCAACGGTTCTCGAACGACCGTATTGTCTATGACCTGCATGTTTGGTCGAGACGTGCGCGGTTGGAGTGGTCTCCGGGCGCCGTACATGAACGCTGTTGTCCTCCCCGCTGGGCACGGATGGGGCACGGGTGGCGACAGTGCACCAGAACCTGTTGAGGTTCATGCCCCGGGGTGGCCTGGAGGGTCAGAGAGGGATGATGCGGACCTGGCTGCCGCAGAGCTTGGTCATGTAGTCGCTGTCGGAGTTCAGCAGGGCGACGGGTTTCGGCTGGCGGAGCGCGACCTCGGCGACCGTGGCGTCGATGGCGTACTTGTGTCCGTGCAGTCCGGCGCCCTTGATGCGGGACAGGGCCCAGTTCAGGCGAGCCGTGTTGGTACGGGAGTGGCTGACTTCCACGATGGTGTTCGCCCCGATCACGAGATCGGCTCCCATGTCGTGGAAGACCTGCAGCATCGCGAGAAGCTTGCGGTCCTGCGCGATCCAGGCGGAGAGGCCCTCCGAGTCCAGGACGAGGGTATCGATGCGCTCGCTCACGCGGCGTCCGCGCCCCTGGAGGAGCCGCCGCCAAAGATCATCGAGCGAGCCTCGGCGCGCTCCTCATGCCGGCAGGATCTCGGGGAGGAGGTCGGTCAGCACCCGCCCGTCGCCGGGCGTCAAGGACCGTCCGCGCTCCACGACTTCACGGAACATGGGAGGGATGTCCTGGGCGCTCAGTCCTGCAGTGCCCGTCTCCTGCAGGAGCGCCCTCATTCGAGCGTTGTTGCGCACGTCCGGTCCTTGCCGAGCGGTGTCAGCGAGCAGGGCCCCGCTCCGCCGACCACACCGTGGACTTCTGGAGCGTAGGGCCGTCGACCCGGACCGCGCCCGCTGTGTATGCGGCCCAGAGGAGTTCCTGGCAGCCAAAGAAGGATTCTCCCCAGCTGTCCACCCAGATGTGGACGCGGGACGGTCCGGCCGGTGTGGCATCCCACCACTCCCAGCCTCGGGAGTCCTCGTCGGGGTCGAAGCGGTACAGCCAGTCCTGCATCTCCCACGGCCGGCCTCCCCCCGTGTGCTCCACGTATCCCTCGTGGCCGGCCCTGGCGAACTGCGGGGCGCGTTCCTCGTCCCCGGAACTGACAGCCGCGAACCAGACCGGAACATCGTCGACCGGCAGGCTCTCCTGCTCGAAATCCGCAGTGGCTCCCAATCGAACAGCAGGAGAAAGGATCGAACGCAGACGCTGCTCGTACGCTGCGGCGTCGCCGGAGACATCGACGACGAAGAGAGAGAGGACGGGCGGAGCGGATTCGACACCCGGGCGGCCCCGGAGTCGCTGGAATTCTGCCGCCAGGCTGTCGCTGCTGTGCATCATTTGAGGATGTTCACCCTTCTTGGACCACGCGTCCAGATCCGGGGACAATAGCATCCCTCAGTCCGTCGAGCATTTTATCTGGAATTCCGTAGAGATGTGGACCCTTTGTTGGGTCCGAAATCTCGGGATACTCCTTGAGGAGTGCCTTCCATTCCTGTCGGGTGAACGCGGAACCGTCCGGGTGGTCGGCCTTGTTTTGTGGAAGCGCGTTCTCGTGAATGGAATCTCGATAGGACTTCGGGATGTCGTACGAAACGATCTGTCCGCTGTCGGAACGAAATTCCACGGTATGTTTCATGTCCCCGCTCATATTGAGGTAGAGCTTGCCGTGACCGGTAATCGTCACCTCACCGTTCTCGCCGATATGAACGCGCTGGCTCAGCGGATGGTCCGTCTGTTTGCGGTAGACCGTCACCGTTTCGTCCGGGCACTCGACGGGCGCGAGCCCGAGAGGGTCGGCCGCCGTGTGCGGGTTGTTGACGTAGGTCGCGGGATTCGGGGCGGGCGCGAGCCCGAGGGGGTCTGGCGTCAGATAACGGGCGGTCTCCGGGTCGTAATGGCGGAAATAATTGTAGTGCAGACCGGTTTCCGGATCGAAGTACTGACCGGGGAAGCGCAACGGTGTATACGCGGTGGATGTGCGTGACCAGGTGGTGGTGCCCCACAGCGTGGTGCGAGTGTGCCAGGCGATACCGCCGGACTCGTCGATGAGTTCGGTGGGCGTGCCGACGAGGTCGGTGACGATGGCGAAGAAGCGCTGGTCGACTTCCTCCTGAGAGGGGTCGGATGTAGTGATGCGCTCGGTCTGGGCGAGCGGGCGCATCCCGGAGTGGTCCCAGGTGAGGATGACCGGGTGCGGGAGGTCGGCGGAGGTGGTGGTCTCTTCGCAGAGAGTGCTGCCGTCCCACGTGAAGCTCACCTGCTCGGCCACGGTGACACCGTCTGGAGCGATCCGCTGCTTCGCGGTCCGGCGGCCGAGCGGATCGTAGAGGTAGCGCCACCGGGCGCCGTCCGGTGTGGTGACGGCCGTGAGGCGGTCCTCGGCGTCCCAGGTGAAGCGCCAGGTTTCGGGCTTGCGGGAGAGCCTGGTCTTTTGGCGCAGGGTGATGCGGCCGGCGGTGTCGTGCTCGTAACGGACGTTGCCTGCGCGGGTTATGCGGGTCCCAGCGTACGTGCGCGGACCGATTGCCTCCTGACCGGGCATGGACGCGGGCCACGAGGCCGCGGTCTGGTTGCCCGCCTCGTCGTAGGCGTACGTCTCGCTCCAACTGTTCGCGTGGACCGCGGTGACGCGACCGGCCAGGTCGAGGTCGAAACGGCGGGGCCCGGAGAGTTCGTCATCGATGCCGGTCAGCATTCCGTCGGCGCGATAACTGTACGTGCGGCGATTGAGGCTGCGCCCGCCGGACGAGGTCTCCTGTCCGGCGACGCGTCCGGCAGTGTCCCACTCGGTCGTGAACGTGAGCATCTCGTCGAACCGACGCGTCAGTTCGCGGCCGTTGGCGTCGCGGTCGAAGTCCATATCGTGCCCACCACTGGTTTGCCGCACGAGGTTCCCGGCCGTGTCGTACGTGTAGGTGGTGACCTGCCCGGTGGGGGTCACCCGGCGGGTGCGACGGCCCAAGGCGTCGTAGGCGTACGTGGTGACCCGTCCGTCGGCCAGCTCTGTCTTGACCCGCCCACCACGGTCGTACTGATAGCTGAGTTTCCCGTCCGGACCGGACGCGTCGAGCAGTTGGCCGCCAGAGGTGTAGGCGTAACTGGTGGTCCGGCCGGCTGCGACCTTGCGGGTCACCCGGCCACCGATGTCGCGTTCGTAGTGGATGGTCTCGCCCGTCGGCGTGGTGCGGCGGATCACCTGGCCAAGGGGGTCGAGTCCGTAGCGGAGCGTGCGCCCGTCGAAGTCGGTCTCGGCGATCACCAGGCCTGCGGAATCGTACTCGTAACTCCAGGTCAGGCCCTGAGGGTTGGTCACCCGCGTCAGGCGCAGCTCGGCGTCGTGGTCGAACGTGTAGCGACACCCGTCCGGGCCGGTTCGCGCCGTGAGAAGGTCGAAGTGGGTGTACTCGTAGTGGGTCGTGCGGCCCGAGAGGTCGCTGTGGGTGAGGCAGTTGCCCTCGCCGTCCCAGGCCCACGATTCGGCGGCGCCGTCGGGCGCGATCCGGCGGGAGAGCAGACCGTCGGCGTTCCACTCGTAGCAGGTGACCGCTCCCAGGGCGTCCGTGACGCTCAGGAGGCGCCCGCAGACGTCGCGCCGGTAGCGGGTGGTGCCGCCGAGCGGGTTGGTCACTTCCAGCGGCAGACCGGCCCGGTCGCAGCGCACGGTCGTCACCTCGCCGACGGCGTCGATGACGGTGTGGGGGCGGCCGTGTGCGTCGTAGGTGTAGCGCGTGGTCTGCCCCGCGGGGTCGGTGAGAGAGGTTCGGTTGCCGCGGTCGTCGAATGCCTGCTGCCATCGGGCACCGCCGGAAGCGGTGATTTCCGTCGCTTGGCCCGAGGAGTCGCGTTCGGCGCGGATCGTGCTCCCATCGGGGCGGGTGAGGGTGGAGAGCCGGCCATCCTCGTCATAGGAGAGGAGGGTTGTCCGCCCCAGCGCGTCCGTGCGGCTGAGCCGGTTGCCTCGGGCGTCGTAGGTGAAGCGGGTGGTGTGGCCGAGCGGGTCGGTGGTCGCGAGGATGCGGCTGCCCGTGCCGATGAAGTGGCGGGTGGTGCGGCCCTCAGCGGTGGTCAAGGTGGTGGTGCGGTGGCCCGTCGACGGGTCGGGTTCGCTGTAGCCGAGGGTGACGTGGAAATGCCCGGCCTCGCCGCCCTCGGAGGTCACCCGGTGCCGGTCGTCGTACGTGTAGGCATAGCCGCAACCGTTGGAGTCGACCCAGCCGGTCACCCTGCGGTGGTCGTCGTACGTGAAGGTGAGAGTGGCGCCGGAGGGCTTGGTGATCCCAGTGAGATTGCCATCCGTGTAGCCGTAGGCCATGACGGGCCAGGCTGGTCGGCCGTCCGTCCCATCGTCCGGCCCGGTGAGCGCCAGAGCGGTGACGCGGCCGTCGGTCGTCGTCAGCTTCAGGTGGTAGCCGGCCGAGTGAACCAGGGCCTGGGGTGTGCCGTCGTCGGTGCGGTCGAAGGTGATGGTGTTGTCGTTGCGGTCGGTGATCTCGCCGAGCCAGGCGTCGCCGTCTTCTCCCGGTTCTGCCCCGTGCGGGGCGTCGAAGTGGCGTATGAGACCGGTGTCGGGGTCGGTGAGCGTGTAGTCACCGTTCTCCTCGCGGCTGAGGGCGCTGCGTGAGGTGCCGGTCTCGGGGCGGGTGGGGAGGCCGGGGACGGGGTGGGGGTAGGTGATGAGGAGGCCGTCGTCGGTGACGTGGATGACGCCGTTGGCGTCGATTTCGAGGTGTTCGTCGACGGTGGAGGACCAGGAGGGGCCGAAGAAGCGGCCTGCGGTGTAGCCGGACTCGACGCGACGGGTGAAGACGAGCGGCAGGACGCCGGGCAGGACCACATCGGTCTGGGGCAGGAACATGCGGCCGGAGGCGAGGTCGACCGGGTCGGTGCCCTTCGTGGTGCGTTCCTCGGGGGCCCGGTTGTGGGTGCCTTCGGGGGCGTCGTCGATGAGGCGGCGTGCTTTGTTCGCGTCCTGGGCGAGGTCGGCGAGTTCCTTCGCGGTCCGGGCTCCCTTGACCGCGGCGCCTCCGCCGCCGGTCGCGGCGGTGAGGACCAGGTCGGGGACGAGGCGGCCGAGTCCTTCGGCGGGGTCCTTCATGAACTCGGTGACCATCTGCCTGCCGGTGCCCCAGGGGTCGTTGGCGACCTGGACGAGTCCGGCGGCGGTGTTGTTCAGCGCGAGGGCGTACTCGGCGGGGTGGGTGAGGTTGTACGGGTCCATCGGGTTGACGGTGCGCACGAAGTTGAGGAGCCCGGCCGTGCCCTTGGCGACCCCGCCGACGAAGTGCGTGTTCATGATCTGGGTCTCGGCGAGCCCGTCCATGGCCTGCTCGGCGTAGCTCGGCTTCGTCGGCGCGGCGTCCCGCGCTGCGGCCACCGCGGTGCGGGCCGTCTCGGCTGCGGTGTTGCGCTGTGTGCGGGCTTCCGCCAGCAACTGCTGGGCTTCCTCCATACGCGCCTTGCCGGGGTCGGTGAACTCACCGGGCCTGGGCGGCAGCGTGGACGGGTCGCGTTTGTCGGAGGGCAGGGCGTTGTACGTGTCGACGGCCTTGTTGAACGTGTCGCACTTTGCCTTGTGTGCGTCCATTGCCTCCTCGGAGGCTTTGGTGCCGGCCTTCCACTTGTCGATAGCCAACTGGGCCTGTCCCTGCGCCCATTCGACCGTTCCGGCGAACGACTCCAGCGCGCCTGCGGCCTTCTCGAAGGCGTCGGATGCCTTGAACCACTTCGGTGGCTCGATGGAGACCGAGTCCCGGAACGCGTCAGCCGTCTTCCCCTTGAGCGTGGAGGCGTCCAGCCCCTTGAGCCCGCCCCCGACGTTGTCGAGAGCACCTTGCAGGTTCTTCAGGTGCGTGGCGGTCGAGCGGATTTCGGAGGGGCTTCCGTAGACCAGCTTCTTCTTGTCCTCGGTCTGCCCGAGGTCCATCTCCTCGACCTCGGCGCCCATCCGGTTGGCCACCGAACGCGATTGTTCACGCACCCAGTCAGCGCCGGAGTCCCAGCCCACGTCCTCCAGCCGGTCGGCCGTCCAGTCCCCGGCGTCCTCGACCCGGTCACCGACCCACTTCGTGCCGTCCTCCACGGCATCTTCGATGAAATCCGGTGTCAGGTCGCTGACAAGATCCCCGAGTCCCATGGATCAGTTCCCCCCGTTGTCCTGCTGCTGTTGGCGGGCCCGCTCCTCCGGGGAGGGCCCGAACGTCTCGTCGACCTGCCGGTCGAAGGCTTCCTGGTCGATGCCGAGCAGGTCGTTCAGCTGGTCTGCCTGCCGGCCGCCGTTCCCCTCGGTCACCAGGGCCCGCCCGGTGTCCTTCCACGTCTGCCCGGCCTCGTCCGCCGTTCGCTGGAACGACTCCGGGCTGTAGTCCGGGCTCAGGTAGTCCGGGGTGAGGACGTCCCCCCAACCCTGCTTGACGATGTCGGCCTCGGACGCGTTCGGATTACCCACACCCGCGTTGACCACGATCTTCAACGTGCCCTCGATGTACTGGTCCTCCTCCCACAGGACCCCGGCCGACAGGCCCAGCTTCGCCGCGATGGCGTTGGCGTCCTGGACCAGAGCCCGGACCCCCCACTCCCACCGCTCGCAGAAGTCCTCGAACGTCACCGACAACCCGTAATGCCCGGCCTCCATACCGGTCATCGACAGATCCGACACCCCCTTGCCCAGGACCGCCCCGGTTCCGGTGCCGATCTCCTTCAGCTCGGCCACCGCCGCCCTCAGACCACTGGTGATCTTCTTGACGCTCGCCGGATCTATGTTCAGATCACCCGCACCGCCGCCGCTCATCGACCCTGCCCTTCGCCGTGGCCCGGTGCGTCAGCCGAAGCCTGCGCGGCCGCGTCCTCCCGGTCGACGGAGCCGGCATCCTCCCGGTCGACGGAGGCGCCATCCGGAACGATGCCCGTCACCGGCGGGAAGAACATGGAGCCGTCGGGGTCGGCGATGTTCACCGCGACTCCGGCCGGCACCCCCATCGCCGGTACGACTTCGTCCAGCAGGCGCGCGCCACGTAGCTCCGCGAACTCCCACGACCGCCCGGCACCCCCGGCACCGTCGAGTGCGTTCCGCGCCTGCGCGAACCGGGCCAGGGCGGCTTCGTCGGTGAACCCGCACACCCAGCGCACCCCGCCGAACGCCGCGGTCCACAGCCCGCCACCGTCCAACGGCACGAGCACCAACGCCCGCCGGAACTCCCCCAGCAGCGCCCGCGGGTCACCCACCCCGGCCCGCTGATCCGCTATCCGCTCCGCCAGCGCCGTCCCCGCAGCCATGCCGTCCCCCTTCACGTCCCACCACGTACTGCCCCGGGGCCCGGCCCCGGTCTCCACACCGTAGGACACCACGCTCGGCATGAACCTGCGGTTCCGCCGACCCGTGGGCCTGCGACGTCAGGCGGGGGCGGTGCCGGGTCACCGACCTGATCAGGCCGAACAGACCTGTCACGGCAGACGCAGCGAGGCCCGAACAACAAAGAAGCCCCCGGCCGTTGGCCTGGGGCTTTTTCGTGGAGCCGGTGACGAGAGTCGAACTCGCGCTCTGAGCTTGGTAATCGCTGATCGCGTGAGAGCGGCTGAGGCGCTGACCTGGTGAAACGACCCCATCTTGGGTGAGCTGAGTAGTGTCAGAGTGGCTCGTGGTGACCGCTGTTGACCGGTCATTCCGGTGCCAATCTGGTGCGCTACGGCTCGTCCTGGACGGGCCTGGGAGGGAGGGGCGGTCGTGGACGTCGTGGAACTGATGGAGTGGTTGGCCGAGCGAGGATGCTCGGTGGTCTTCAAGGCTGATGGTGAGCGCGGACAGGGACGGCGTTGGATGGTGATCGTCTCCGGCGGCGCTCTCGGGCCGGAGGGGTTCTTCAGGACTGACCTGTCGTCCGCCGAGGCGTGCCTTGAAGCCACACTCGAGCACTTGGCGAGCCGGCAGGTTTCACCCTTCACCTGAGCTTGGGAATCACCGGTGCTAGGACTGGTGCAGTCGCCCTGACCTGCATGTTTGACCGGTCCAGACGAGGTCGGCGAGGCCTCTGGGAGACGTACTCGACCGCTGCTGTCCGCTCCGAAGGGCACGGATGGGGCACGAGAGCCGGCAGTGCGACGCGTGCTCCGAGCGGGCCGACTGGTCAGAGGGAGACGACGCGGACTTGGTTGCCGCAGAGCTTGGTCATGTCATCGCTGTCGGAGGTCAGCAGGGCGACGCGTTTCGGCTGGCGGAGCGCGACCTCGGCGACCGTGGCGTCGATGGCGTACTTGTGCCCGTGCAGTCCGGTGCCCTTGAGGAGCTCAGCCGCCGCTTTCGCCGCCTGCTCGGTGACGGGCTCCACCTTGACACGGGACAGGGCCCAGTTGAGGCGTGGCATGTTGGTGCGGGAGTGGGCGACTTCCACGATGGTGTTGGCCCCGATCACCAGGTCGGCTCCCATGTCGTGGAAGACCTGCAGCATGGCGAGGAGCTTGCGGTCCTGCGCGACCCAGGCGGACAGTCCTTCCGAGTCCAGGACGACGGTCTCGATGCGCTCGCTCACGCGGCGTCCGCGTCTTTGGAAGAGCCGGCGGAGCCGAAGATCCTCGCGCGGGCCTCGGCGAGCTCCTCGTCGCTGAAGCCTCCATGCTCTTCCTCGTGGCGGCGGAGGTCGTCGCCCAGAAGCTGGTGCCTGATCTGGCGGGCCACGGCTTCCGCCACATAGCCGGAGACGTTGTCCGTGAGCTTGCGGAGCTCCGCCACCTGGTCGCTGGGGAGCGTGACGGTGATGCGAGTCGTGGAGGACATGAACCCAGCATACTGGAGTATGCGCGCACCGTCTGGGCTTCTGCTCCCGATGCTGCACGCCGAGAGGGCAGGGTCCGGACGGTGAACAGGGTTACTGCAAGAGCGCGGTCTCGGCACGAGGGGCTGCGTGGGTCTCGGGTCCGCCCGGCTGACGTCTCCGGGTCCGCCACTCTCGGTCAACCAACTCAGTGCGTCGATCACGCGGACGATCACGACGATCCCAAGGTACGGCCACGCACTCGCATGCCTGCATTGAGTGGGATTCGGGCCGGGGCGCGGACGGTCAGTCGGCCGCGCTGTGTGCGCCGAGGGGGGAGCGGTGCCGGTCCACGATTCCCTCGACAACTTTCATCAGGCGGTCTCCCGTCTGATCGATGCTTCCGTTCTGTGTGCTGACCTGGGCTCCTTCGAGTGCGAAGGTGATCTCGGCCGCGGCCTGTCCGGGGTCGCGCATCTGCGCTTCGGTGCACATGCCGATCAGTCTGCGGGTCTGGCGGGCCTTGTGGTCCTCGATCACTTGCCGTGCCGGATGAAGGCGGTCGGGAAGCTCGGCGAGGGAGTTGATGAACGGGCAACCCCTGTATGAGATCGCCGACAGCCCCTCGGCGATGAATCGGGCCAGGCCCAGAATCTGCTCCTCGGGGCGGTCGGGATATTCGGCTTCCACCCGGTCGAACGCCGCCTGATAGTCCGCGGCGACGATCCGCAGCCACTCCGCGACCAGCGCGTCCTTGGTCTCGAAGTGCCGGTAGATCGCCATTTTGGTGGTCTCGGCCTTGTCGGCGATCGCCTGGACTCCCACCAGCCGGATCCCTTCTCTCTCGAAGAGCTCTTCGGCGGCGTCGAGAATGCGCTCACGAGGCGGCAGCTTCGCCACTCTGCTCGGCCTGCTGAGGGTCGATGCCATGACTACTCCGGTCGATCGCGCGGTTCAGACCCTCGCCACGGTACCAGTCGGACCCACCCGATACCGTTGGGTATCGTTCGGTACTCGTCAGTATCTTTCTTGGTGGGGAGTGACAGTGAAAGCTTCTGAGTACGTGAGTTTCGACGCGGTCGGGCTGGCGGAGCTGGTGGCCGAGGGTGAGGTACTCCCCGCCGAGTTGGAGGCAGTCGCACGCCAAGCTGTGCAGGCAGTTGATCCGCAGATCAACGCCGTCGTGGAGACCTGGCTGACCGACGACGAACCTGCCCCTGGCAGCACACCACTGGCCGGCGTCCCCTTTCTGATCAAAGACATCGCGGTGGCCATGGCCGGGAGGCGGATGGAGCTGGGAAGCCGCCTGGCGGCCGGTAACGTCGTCGGCGCCGACTCCTCGCTGATGCGGCGCTTCCGGCGCGCGGGCCTCGTGACGTTCGGGCGCACCGCGACACCGGAGATGGCTTATGGCATCTCGACGGAATCCGCGTTGTACGGCGTGACCCGTAACCCGTGGGATTTGGAGCGCAGTGCAGGCGGGTCCAGTGGGGGCGCTGCCGCCGCTGTCGCCGCCGGGGTGGTTCCGGTCGCCCATGGCACCGATGCCGCCGGATCGCTCCGTATCCCCGCCGCCTACAACGGCCTCTTCGGGATCAAGCCGACCCGTGGCCGGGTGTCCATGGGGCCCGACGCCGACGAGGTGTTCAGCGGCCTGGCCGTCCACGGCAGCGTCAGCCGCACCGTACGCGACAGTGCGGTACTGCTCGACCAGATACGCGGCCCGGAATCGGGCGACCCCTACTTCGCCCCGCAGCCGTCGCGGCCGTACGCGGAGGAAGTCACCCGTCATCCGGGCTCGTTGCGCATCGGTGTTCTCGCTCAGGCATGGGGCGGACGCCGCACCACCGCACCGGTGACCGACGCCCTCTCCCGCACCGTGCGGTTGCTTGAATTCCTTGGTCATCAGGTAACGGAGGTTGAGGTCGGCCTCGGCGTCGGCTGGGAGGAATTCGTCCTGGCCAACGCCCGACTCATGACGGTGAACCTCACCACCCTGGTCGACGGGCTGGCCGCCGCCTTCGGCCGCCCCATCGACTCCTCGACCCTTGAACCGGCGACCCTCGCCGGCTACCACTACGGGCATCGGGTCGGCGGCGCGCAGTTCCACACCGCTCTCGCGATGCGGAACCGGGTGGCCCGAAGCCTGGCGCGGTACTTCGACGAGTACGACATCCTCCTCACGCCAACCCTGCCGGAGCCTCCCGTGTCTCTCGGCACTCACACGGAGGGTGCGGAGGCACTGGACGGCCTCGGCTGGATCGAGCGCATCAATGACCTGTCGCCGTTCACCATGCCGTTCAACGTGGCAGGCACACCCGCCATATCCGTACCCGTGACGGCCGACGCCGGGACGGGGCTCCCGGTCGGCATGCAGTTCGCCGCCGGATATGGCCTCGAAGGCCGGCTCTTCCGCCTCGCCGGACAACTCGAACAGGCAAGTCCGTGGTCAGGCCGAATTCCCACGGTATGGGCAGGGAGTTATTCAGCCCGCTGAAGAATGCTCCCATCACGCTGCAGAGGGACATCGACGGATTGCTGCCGGTCGTAGGACCGAAAACTCTCGTGACCCGAGGGAGGGGTGCCCTCAGATGCGGCTCCTGCCGCGATCAGGAAACCCGATCTGGGCTTCCCCGCGGTGGCTGGCGGGCGCCGAGGGCACGCGTGCAGGGCGAAGGAAGGGCCATTCGCCACCCGGCGTGCCCAGACGGCGAGTTGTCCAGCGCCGTACATGAGAGCCCCGAGGAGGGCACGCGGCCCACACGGCGTCTAGGAAACGACGAACCCCCAGGCCGTTGACCTGAGGGTTCGTGGGAAGAGCGGGTGACGAGAATCGAACTCGCGCTCTGAGCTTGGGAATCACCGGCGCCTACGGTTGCCCCGTGCGCCCTGACCTGCTGATACGTCACTCCGCAGGTGCTCCTGGTGTGGTCTCGCGGGCCCCGTGTTCACCGCTGTTGGCCGTCGGGCTGGGCATGGATGGGGCATGAGTGGCGGGGTGCTGCGGATATCCGTCGGGGTGCGCACCGATGGGCATGCCAGCGGGGATGCCAGTGCGCGCGCACGCTCACGATCAGGGGGAGCACTTCTGCGTGGAGAACTCCGAGAAGGTGCGCCCGTGCTGCTCTCAAGGACCGGGCCTCCTCCATGTAGCCGCAGATGAGCGCGAGGGGGACAACCGCAGCTTTCGGGCGTCAGGGACGCAGGGATCCGCGGCGGACGCCCCGCATGCGGGCGCCGGTCAGCACGGTCCCGTCGGTCTTCGCCGAGATGAGGAC